>JAUYJB010000106.1 GCA_030688605.1 Hyphomicrobiales bacterium | reverse complement strand
AGATCAGCCATCGGGGGTGCTCCTGTCTTTTGGATTGGGCTTCAACAACCGCAATCCTCGCAGACAGGACGCCTTCCCCTAACCGCTCACGCCACTCCCGCGCCAGCGGGTTCGTTCAATCCCCATTCTCAAACGGGCTCTTAGCCAGCCTGGCCTTCTGCTCAGGAGTGGCAGCTGCTTCGACGCGGTCGGAAACCGGCTCACCGAGCTCTCGGGCCAGCTTTGCATACAGTTCGCCCGGATCCCTGCCCTGACGCGCGGTGAGCTCGGCTGACAGCAGCGCCGGGACCAGGCCATCCTTGTCGGTCGTCCACACCGAGCCGTCGCGGCGCAGCAGCGATGCGCCCGCACTCTCTTCGCCACCGAAACCCAGTGAACCGTCATTGAGGCCGGCTGAAAACCATTTGAAGCCAACCGGTACTTCGTACAACCGGCGGTCGAGCCGATTGGCCACGCGGTTGATCATCGCCGTGCTGACTACGGTCTTGCCGATTGCAGCATGTCTGCTCCACTGCGGCCGATGCTGGAACAGGTAGTCGATCAACACCGACAGGAAATGATTTGGAGGCATCAATCCGCTGCTGCGGGTGACGATGCCGTGGCGGTCGTGGTCGGTATCGCAGGCGAATGCGACGTCGTAGGCGTCTTTCAACCCGATCAGTCGTTGCATTGCGTACGACGACGGGTCCATGCGAATCCTGCCGTCCCAATCCACCGTCATGGACGCGAATTGCGCATCGACTTTCTCGCTGACCACGGTCAGATCGAGTTTGTAGAGTTCGGCGATCGGCGCCCAGTAATGAATGCCGGCTGTGGATCAGCACGAAAGCGTGGCTCTGACGCACTTTCGATGATGATTGGCCAATTCATGCTGCGCCGAGCAGCCTTGCCTGCAGCAGATCGAGCTTGCCTCTCCCGTACATCTGTCGCTTCACCAGCTTGAGCTTCGTGATCTGTCCCTCGGTCTGACCGTTTGACCACGGCTCCGTGATTGCAGCGCATACGGCGGCCTTGTCCCTGGTGATGCCGCTGGCGAAGGACGCGATGAGGTTTGTTCTGGCGTCCGCGATCCACGGATCGAGATCGGCGACGGTCTTCCCGCGGATCATGGAATGGAACCTGTCGATCAGGCTGCGGGCCTCGACGAGCACGGGCACCTCCGTTTCGATGGCGGCTATGGTCACGGTGTCGGCCTTGCTTAGGTGATCGCGGGCGGTCGTCATCAGCCGCGCGATCGTTCTGGCGGATGGCACCTTCTGCAGTTGCCGCAGTGAGGCCTGCTCGGCGCGCCGCCGCGTCGCCCATTCGCTGACAACGCGCAAGGACCCTCGATAACCTCTGGCCTTCGGTCGCCGCCAGAGCTCAGCCCCATTGCGGCAGCCCGCAGCCCATTGCTCGTCGAGGAAGGGCAAATGGGCGTCGAGCGAGCTCTGCCGTGTGCGGAACACATCGGCCCTCTCTCCGCGGATGACGGCGCATATGCCCAACGACGGACCCAGCGTCCTTCTGTGGGTCCGCGCCTATTCGGGCAACGAACCCGCGGAACTCCGCCTTGAATGCCTGTCTCTCCCTCCGCCAGCTATTAACATATTGATATCAAATTACATTTTGCCCCGTGCGAGGAGTCGAAATCGGCCACTCCTTTCTGCGCCTCCGCTGGGGGGTCTGGCTGCCGTGCTTCAGGCGCGCTCTAACCGGCCGAATGGCGCCCCAATTGCTGATGTCACCGGTCGGGTCGCAGGAGGCCGCGGAAATGCCCTGCAACCGATCCACGGCGGATCGGTCCATCATCATGGGCCTGTGAAACGGCCTGACGGCTAGGGCGATGGCCTTCACCAAAGAGTGACAGGCGCTGAATCCGTTGCCTCCTTCAGTGCTTCATGGCGTTCGCGTTATGGAGTAGAGTTCGCCTAAATCGACGACGTGCACCTTCGTGGAAGTCAAGAAGTGCCGCGAAAGGCGCCGCGCCGAAGGGGAGGGGAAAGCGTCCAAGTGACGGAAGTCCCGGATCTGCAATCCGGCGTCGCGAGGACGCCGAACACGGAGGATATCGCACCATGAAACGGATGGGATTAGGGATTGCGGTGGCCACATTGGCGGTGGCTTTGGCCGGCGCCGCCTCGGCGAAGACCTTGGTCTATTGCTCCGAAGGCTCGCCGGAAGGTTTCGATCCGGCACCGTTTACGGCCGGGACGACGTTTGATGCTTCGTCGAAGCCCATCTACAACCGTCTCGTCGAGTTCGTACCCGGAACCTCGGAAACGCGGCCGGGCCTGGCGGAAAGCTGGGAGGTCACCGAAGACGGCCTGGAATACACCTTCCATCTCAGACAGGGCGTCAAGTTCCACACCACGGACTTCTTTACGCCGACACGCGACTTCAATGCCGACGACGTCATCTTCACCTTCGAGCGGCAGCGCAAGAAGGACCACCCCTGGTACCAGTACACCGCCGGCATCGCCTGGGAATATTTCGACGGCATGTCGATGCCCGACCTCCTCAAGGAGATCGTCAAGGTCGACGACTATACGGTGAAGTTCGTTCTCACGCGCCCGGAAGCCCCGATGGTGGCCAACCTGGCGATGGACTTCGCCTCGATCATGTCGGCCGAATATGCGGCCAAGCTCGAAGCCGACGGACGGAAGGAGATGCTCAACCAGCAGCCGGTCGGCACCGGTCCGTTCAAGTTCGTCGACTATCAAAAGGACGCGGTCATCCGCTACAAGGCGCATGAGGACTATTGGCGGGGCAAGCAAGCCATCGATGACCTCGTCTTCGCGATCACGACGGACGCCGCGGTTCGCCAGCAGAAACTGAAGGCTGGCGAGTGCCAGGTCGCGCCCTATCCGAATCCGGCGGACATTGCCAATTTGAAGGCCGATCCGAACCTGGACGTAATGGAACAGGAAGGCCTCAATGTCGGCTATCTCGCCTACAACACCAAGGTCGCGCCCTTCGACAATGCGAACGTGCGCAAGGCGCTCAACATGGCGATCAACAAGCAGGCGATCCTGGACGCGGTCTTCCAGGGCGCCGGCAGGATCGCCAAGAATCCGATACCGCCGACCATGTGGAGCTACAATGAGGCGATCGAGGACGATCCCTACGATCCCGACGCCGCCAAGAAGATGCTCGATGAAGCCGGCGCCGCCGGCCTGAAGATGAAAGTCTGGGCGATGCCCGTACAGCGTCCGTATAACCCGAATGCGCGCCGCATGGCCGAGCTCATCCAGGCCGATTTCGGCAAGGTCGGCGTGGCCGCCGAAGTCGTCTCCTACGAGTGGGGCGAGTATTTGAACCTGTCCAAGGCCGAAGATCGCGACGGCGCGGTGCTCCTCGGCTGGACCGGGGACAACGGCGATCCGGACAATTTCCTTGCCGTGCTGCTGGGCTGCGACGCGGTCGGCGGCGCCAACCGCGCCCAGTGGTGCAACAAGGATTTCGACGACCTGATCCAGAAGGCGAAGGTCATCTCCGATCAGGCCGAGCGCGCCAAGCTTTATGAACAGGCCCAGGCCGTGTTCAAGCGTGAAGCGCCCTGGGCGACGATCGCCCACTCGATCGTCTACATGCCGATGTCCAAGAAGGTCACCGGGTACCATATGGACCCGCTTGGGTCCCATGCGTTCGAGGGCGTTGACATCGCCGAATAGGCCTTTTGCCAGACGCCGGGGCGGTCGCCAGGCCGCCCCGGCTTCCAGCCCGTGCCGAAGGTAGTCGGATGATACGATTCCTTCTGAAGCGGATCGGGTTCCTCATCCCGACCTTTCTCGGCATCACCATCGTCGCATTCGGTTTCATCCGCATCCTGCCGGGCGATCCGGTGCTGCTGATGGCCGGCGAACGGAGCCTGACGCCGGAACGTCACGCGGTGCAATTGAAGCTGTTCGGCTTCGACCGGCCGATCTGGGAGCAATATCTCGCCTATCTGGGGGACCTTCTGCACGGAGATCTCGGAAATTCGATCGCCACCAAGCGGCCGGTTCTCGACGAGTTCTTGACGCTTTTTCCGGCAACGATCGAGCTGTCCGTCTTCGCCATATTCATTGCCGTTTTCATCGGCATCCCCGCCGGCATGCTGGCCGCCGTTCGCCGCGGTTCGATTCTCGATCAGACCATGATGGGCGCGGCGCTCATCGGCTATTCCATGCCGATCTTCTGGTGGGGCCTCCTGTTGATCATTCTGTTTTCGGGCATCCTGCATTGGACGCCGGTTTCGGGCCGCATTTCGCTCATCTATTTCTTTCCCTCGGTGACCGACTTCATGCTGATCGATTCACTGCTATCCGGTCAGAAGGGCGCCTTCGCCTCGGCACTGAGCCACCTTATCCTGCCCTCGATCGTGCTGGCGACGATCCCGCTTGCGGTGATCGCCCGCCAGACCCGATCGGCGATGCTGGAGGTGCTGGGCGAGGATTACGTCCGCACGGCCCGCGCCAAGGGGCTGTCGCCGGCCCGCGTCATCGGGCTGCACGCGTTGCGCAACGCGCTGATCCCGGTGGTCACGACCATCGGGCTTCAGGTCGGCGTATTGCTGGCCGGCGCCATCCTGACGGAGACGATCTTCTCCTGGCCGGGGATCGGCAAATGGATGGTCGATTCGATCTTCCGCCGCGACTATCCGGCGGTGCAGGGCGGCCTGTTGCTGATCGCCGGCGTCATCATGGTGGTTAATCTGATTGTCGACGTCCTCTACGGGCTCATCAACCCGCGCATCCGGTACGTTTGAGGGCGTCATGGCTGACTTGGCGGTAAAGAGCGAAATCGAGGCCGAGGCGCGCAACGCCACGCGCCAGATGCTGCTGGAATTCTGGCACTATTTCAGCGAGAACCGCGGCGCGGTGATTGGCTTGTATGTCTTCGTCGCCCTGGTGATCGTCGCACTGCTCGCCTCGTTCATTGCCCCGCACGATCCCAACCAGCAATACCGCGACGCGCTGCTGACGCCGCCGATCTGGGAGAGCGGGGGACAGCTCAGGTTTCTGCTCGGCACGGACGCGGTCGGCAGGGATCTGCTGTCCCGGCTCATCCATGGCGCCCGCTTCTCGCTGTTCATCGGCCTCGTCGTCGTCGTCATCGCCCTGACGGGGGGCGTGGTGATCGGCCTGATCGCGGGCTACGTCGGAGGCTGGTTCGACACATTCATCATGCGCGTGATGGACGTCATCCTCGCATTTCCCTCGCTACTCCTGGCGCTGGTGCTGGTCGCCATCCTGGGCCCCGGCCTTCTCAATGCGATGATCGCGATCGCCATCGTCCTGCAGCCGCATTTCGTCCGGCTGACGCGCGCGGCAGTGATGAGCGAGAAGACCCGCGAATATGTCGTCTCAGCCAGGGTGGCCGGCGCCGGACCGCTGCGGCTCATGCTGGTGACCATCCTGCCTAATTGCCTGGCGCCGCTGATCGTTCAGGCAACGCTTTCCTTCTCCAACGCCATCCTCGACGCCGCCGCTCTGGGATTTCTGGGCATGGGAGCGCAGCCGCCGGCTCCGGAATGGGGCACCATGCTCGCCGAGGCCCGGGAATTCATTCTGCGGGCCTGGTGGGTGGTCACCTTTCCGGGGCTGGCCATCCTGATCACCGTTCTCGCCATCAATCTGGTCGGCGACGGGCTGCGCGACGCGCTCGACCCGAAGCTGAAGAGGAGCTGAGGATGGAGCCAGCGTTTATAGGGGTTCTTGGCCTAGTCCTGGGCGTAATCCTGTCAAACAGCGCCGTGCGGATCCTTGAGGCGCTTCGGAGGCGAGAGCGGATACAGGATATTCGAACGGCGCTGCGAGCGGAAATCAGATGTCAGAGGCATACTCTGCTGCAATTCAAAGAGGCGGCCGACCGCGGAGATATTGCAGAAAGATTTGCTCGCCCTTCCGAATCCGGCGCGACCTTCACGCCGTTCGTTCCACGTGAGGCGCCTTCCTTCGTATTTGATGCCATTGTTGGAGAAATCCATATCTTGCCGATCGAGATCATCGACCCGGTTGTGTACTACTACCGGCAAATTGCGACACTCACGGAATTTGCAGAGGATTTGCGAAGCGAACGCTATCTGACACTCGAAGCGCCCCGAAAAGCGGAAATGTACCAGGACTACCTTGCAATGGGTGTTTACGCGCTCGCACTCGCTGACGAAGCGATCGAGGCTATCGAGCAAACATCAATAACTCGGCTTCGGCCCGGTAGGCCCCGAGATTGGCCTCGGGGACGGTAGAGGCGCTGGCTTAGGGTCTGCAGACATGGCGCAACACTCCGATAAAACAATATAGGGCATTTGGATAGGATTTCCAAACGAATGGCGCTGCTCGAAATCCGCAACCTCACCGTCACCTTCGATACCGCTGCCGGTCCGCTCTTGGCGGTCGAGGGCATGGACCTCGACGTCAATCCGCGCGAGGTGGTCGCCATCGTCGGCGAATCCGGATCGGGAAAGTCGGTCGCCATGCTGGCGGTGATGGGGTTGTTGCCGAAGACCGCGACGATTGTCGCCGACCGGCTCGCCTTCGAGGGCCGGGACCTCGCTGCCTTGACGAGCCGCGAGCGGCGAAAGGTCATCGGCAAGGACATGACGATGATCTTCCAGGAGCCGGTCGCCAGCCTCAACCCCTGCTTCACCGTCGGGTTTCAGATCGGCGAGGTGCTGAGCACCCATCTGGGGCTGGGGCATGCGGCCCGCCGGGAACGCGCCGTCGGGCTCATGCGGCTTGTCGGCATTCCCGAGCCCGAGCGCCGGCTTTCGGCCTTTCCGCACCAGCTTTCCGGTGGCATGAGCCAGCGCGTCATGATCGCCATGGCGATCGCCTGCCGCCCGAAGCTGCTCATTGCCGACGAGCCGACCACGGCGCTCGACGTGACCATTCAGGCGCAGATCCTCGATCTGCTCCTGGAGCTGCGCAGCGAGACCGGCATGGCGCTCCTGCTCATCACCCACGATATGGGCGTGGTGGCGGAGACCGCCGAGCGGGTCGTCGTCCAATATGCGGGCCAGCAGGTCGAAAAGCAGTCGGTGATGGGGCTCTTCGCATCGCCCTTCCATCCCTATACCGGGCTGCTGCTGGCGGCGCTGCCGGAGCGGGCGGCCGGCGACCGGCTGGTCGCCATTCCGGGTGTCGTGCCGGGGCAGGGCGAACGTCCCTCGGGCTGCCTGTTCAATCCGAGATGCCCGCGGGCCGACGATCTGTGCCGCAGCGTCGAGCCGCCGCGCCAGGGGGCGGAGCTCGGCGAAGCGCTTTGTCATTATCCCCTTGGGCAGGCTGCCGCATGACCCCGATCATCTCGGCAGATGGTCTTGAGCGGACCTATGAGCTGCGCCGCGGCCTGTTTGCCCCGCCGGCCATACTGAAGGCCGTCGCCGAGGCGACCTTCACGGTCGAGGCCGGGCGCACGCTGGGGGTCGTCGGGGAATCCGGTTGCGGAAAGTCCACGCTTGGCCGTCTGCTCACCATGATCGAGCCGGCGACCGCCGGCGTTCTTCGCATCGACGGGCTCGACGTGCGCGCCTCCCGCAGGGAGACCCGGAAGCGGCTGCGCGCAACGGTTCAGATCGTGTTTCAGGACCCCTACGGCTCCCTCAATCCGCGCCACAAGGTCGGCACGATCCTGGAGGAGCCGCTTGTCATCAACACGCCGATGCGCTCTGCCGAACGCCGCCGCAAGGCGCTCGCCATGCTCAAGAATGTCGGCCTCAAACCGGAGCATTATGGCCGCTACCCGCATATGTTCTCGGGCGGCCAGCGCCAGCGCATCGCGATTGCCCGCGCGCTGATGCTGGAGCCGAAGATCCTCGTCCTCGACGAGCCGGTCTCGGCGCTCGACGTGTCGATCCAGGCACAGATTCTCAATCTGCTGCGCGATCTCCAGGAAACCTTCGGCCTGACCTATGTCTTCATCAGCCACGACCTGTCGGTCGTGCGCCATGTCGCCCACGACGTCCTGGTCATGTATCTCGGAAGGATGGTCGAACTTGCGCCGGTCAAGGAGATTTTCGAGCGCCCGCGCCATCCCTATACGCGCGCGCTTCTGTCGGCGACGCCGGTCGCAGACCCGACGCATCGCGGCGAGCGGATCCGCCTCGAAGGCGAGCTGCCGTCGCCGTTCGATCCTCCGAGCGGCTGCGTGTTCCACCCGCGCTGCATGTTCGCCAACGAGCGCTGCCGGGTCGAAAAGCCGGCGATGATCAAGACTGATGACGGCCGCGTCGCGTGCCATGCGGTGGAAGAAGGACGTATCTGATAAAGCCGAGGCTCCGATTTCCGGCGGCTTGCGGCCACGTCCCGGGCTTGCGGTCTCGGGCGGGGATATCTTAACGAGGAAGCCGTCCCGCGAGATTATGGCGCCAGGAAACCGGGCAAGCCGGAGGAGCAAGATGGCCGATCAAGACAACGGCAAGGAACGGGTCGGAGTTATCGGCGTCGGCCGGATGGGGCTCGCCATGGCCAAGCATCTCATCAATCACGGCTATCCCGTCAGCGCTTGCGACATCGATCAGGCCAGTCTCGACAAGGCCCGCGACATGGGGGCGGCAATCTTCGCGACCCCAGCCGAGCTGGGGCGCAATGTCGACTATGTGATCGTCGGCGTCGGTTACGATTCTGAGGTCAATGAGGTGGTGCTCGGAGAAAATGGGGTGCTTGGGACGCTCGTGCCCGGTTCGCTCATTGCCGTCTCCTCGACGGTGGCGCCGAATACCATCAAGCGGATCGGCGAGACCGCCGAGGCGAACGGCGTCGACGTGCTCGATGCACCGATCTGCCGCGCGCGATGTTATGCCGATGCCGGCGAACTGCTCGCTCTGTTGGGCGGCAAGACGGAGGTGGTAGAGCGCAGCCGGCCAATTTTTTCGACCTTCTGCTCTGACATCGCCCATTTGGGCGACATCGGCCAGGGCCAGGTCGGCAAGGCGTTGAACAACCTCCTGTTGTGGATCAACAGCATTGCCCTGATCGAAGCCGGCCGCATCGCCGAAGCGACAGGCATGGACCTGCCGTCCTTACGCGACGCGCTGATGATCAGTTCCGCCAAGTCGCAGGCCCTGCAGGACTGGGACCAGATCAGCTTCACCTGGGCGCTGAAGGACATGCAGATCGTCGGCCAGATCGCCGACGAGGCGGGGCTTGCCCTGCCGGTCACCGGCGCGATCAAGGAGCTCGTCAAGGAGGCGCGCCGCATCAAGGCGTCAAACCCGCCGCAATGGACAAGACACACCTCTGGCGCCAAGCCCTGACCGGGCAGCTCCAGCAAGGGCCGGCGCGCTCGATTGAAGGGCATTTTCGCGCGTGATAGCTTCGCCCCATGGCGAAAACCGGGGACACATACAGGCCGCTTCGGGCCGTCATCGCGGAGCAGGCCTCGCGCAGCCCGGACAAGACCTACGTTTATTCCATCGACCAGGACAAGCGCCTCTCCTACGGCGACCTGTTTCGTCTCGGCAACCGGATGGCGCAGTATTTTCGCGACCGCGGCCTTAAGGCGAATGACAGGGTCTTGATGCTGTCTGAGAACTCGGTGGAGTTTTTTGAGATCTTCCTCGGCGTGCAGCGCTTTGGCGCCACCATCGCCACCGCCAATGTGGAAATGAACCGCGACAATCTTGCCGAGATCATCGCGGTGGTCGCACCGAAGCTGGTGCTGATCCAGGACGGTCTCGGGCTCGAGGGCCTGCGCGATCCGTCGGCGGGCGTCGACTGGATGGAGATCGGCGCCTGGAATCCCGAAGGCGCTTCCACCGGTTTCTTCGGCGCCATCGAGGACTATTCCGGCGATGTCGAGCTGGAAGAGGTCTGCCGGCCCGAAGACATCGCCGTCATCTTCTATACCTCCGGCACCGAGGCGAAGCCCAAGGGCGTTCTGCAATCGCATTTGAGCGTCTGGGCCAATTTCGACGCCATCGCCGATTGCGTCGAGCTCGGCGAAGACGACCGTATGCTCGATTGCCGGTCCTATACCTGGCTGTCGGCCCAGAACATGACCCTCGGCGCGCCGCTCGTCGCCGGCGCCACCGTCCACATGGCGAAGAAGTTCTCGCGCAGCCGCTATTTCGAATGGGCCAAGACCTATCGCGTCACCATCGCCGTCGCCGTCCCGACGATCCTGAACATGCTGATGAACGAGACGGTCGACATCAGCGGCGCGGACCTGCCCGATCTGCGCTTCCTGATGACCAGTTCGGCGCCGATGCTGCCCGAGCAGTGGCGCGAATTCGAGGGCCGGTACGGCATGCGGGTGTGCCAGTCCTGCGGCTGCAGCGAAGCCGGCCTGATGTTCAGCCACCGCGGCTCAAGACGCAAGATCGGCACCGTCGGCCCGCCCCTGAAGCACCAGACCCTGCGGCTCCTCGATCCGGAAGGCAACGAGGTGCCGCAGGGGCGGCCGGGCGAAATCACCGTTTCCGGCCCGCAATTGAGCCACGGCTATCTGAAGTCCGACGGAAGCATCCAGAGACTGCCCGAGTCCGGTCACCGCACCGGCGATCTCGGCGTTCTCGACGAGGACGGCCACGTCACCATCGTCGGCCGGCTGAAGGACCTGATCATCCGCGGCGGCGTCAATATCTCGCCGCTCGAAATCGACGATATTCTGAGCCGTCACCCCGACATCATCGAAGGGGCGAGCGTCGGCATTCCCGACAGGATCTATGGCGAGGAGGTGATCGCCTATGTGGTCGCGCGGCCGGGCAGCCGCCTCAAGGCCGAGGACGTCATCGCCCATTGCGGCCGGTATCTCGCGCCCTTCAAGACGCCGAAGGACGTCTGCTTCGTCGACGCGCTGCCGAAAAACGCGCGCGGCAAGCTCGACCGCAGGGTGCTGGCGGCCACCTGGTGCCCGCAAACCCGCTGACCAAGAGCGGGATACGATCAGGTTTTTTCCCGTTGGGAGGGCGGTGGGGCTTGATACCGTTCTCCCGCCCCCTTGCGCGGGAGAAGGCAGGAATGAGGCGTTATTCCAGCGAGCACTTGAGGTGACCCGGAAGGAAAACGCCCCCGATGCCTCGCGACCTTTCTGCGCTTGTCTCCGGGTCACCAAGGTCTGTTCATGGACACACCGGTTGAAAATGCCAAAAATTGAAACTTTGCCAAGAGAAAGTGGATAAACGGGTCGAATAGTATGCCAGAAACGGCCCGTCAGGACGTCTAAACTGACGATCGGCGTCGACTGCATTCAACATTCGGGCAAGAGGGAAATTCATCTGTTGAAGGCCGTGTAAAGGAGAGGACGAAAGACAAGCAAGGTGGGAAGCAGTGGCGCGGTCGGTTCGATATAGCTCGGGGCATTGGCCGTGGGGTTACCTCATGCACGGGCAGAGGCGCCCTCCGGGTCCATGCATGCCGCTTGCGACGAAGCGGTTCACTTGACGCAGGAGGCGGAGAAACGGCTGGGCGGGGCCTTGTATGAAGGCCCGATGGAAAGTGCGCAATCGATGCCGGAAGCGACGGATTCGATGCCCGGCGTGGCCGAACGCAACGCGCCGCGGTCGGGACGCCGGGCGTCAGCGCCCGGTGCGGGCGAGCGAGTGGACCCAGGGCTTGCCGACCATATAGCCCTTGGCCTTGGCGATCTGATCGGGTTTGAGGAACTTGTCGAGGCTCACCTGATCGACGGGATAGAGCGGGCGCAGGAAATCGTTCTCATAACCATAGGGCACGGTGGCGTCGATTCCCATGCCGCCTTCGAACACGGTGTTGGCCGCGGTCCACTGCTTGTCGCCCGCGGTCATGCGCTCGGCCGGCATGAAGGTCTGGCCGACCGCGCCGGGGTGCGGGTTCAGGATATCGGTCTGCGGGTTCACCCGGGTGGTCAGGCACCACATGATGTCGTCCATGTCGTAGATGTCGGTGTCCTCGGACACCGCGATCGCCAGGCGTGACCCTTGCGAGCAGGAGAGGATCGCGGCCAGGAAATTGCGCTGCCAGCCTTCCTCGATCCTGTTGCGCTTCTTGACCTGGATGATGGCGCCGCCCCAGTCGCACATGCAGTAGGGGATGTTGACGTCCTGGACGATGCCCGGCTGCAGGCGTTCGCAGAGCTCGTAGATCGTCGCCTCGCGCACCGTCGATTCGATCGTATGGCAGTCGAGCGTGTGGACGCCGAGCGGAAACACGATCGGCCGCGAGGCCGGGTCGCGCATGGTGACGCCGGTAACGTGGAAGGTCGGTGCCTTATAGGCCTTGCCCATATATCCGGCCCATTCAGGATGGAAGTGGAAGCGGCCTTGGATGCCGGCCGCCTCCGCCTCGGCGGTCTCGTAGCGGCGGTCGCGCGGCATCAGATGGCCTTCGAGCACGATCTCTGCGTCGGCGAGCGCCATCGCGTCGACCGTGCGCGCCTTGACCATGCGCACCGGCTCGTTCTGCAGCCGCCCGGCGACGCCGAGTTCGTCGCAGCCCTGCGGCAGCACCACATAGTCGAAGCCGGCGCCGGCCATCATGTTGGGGCCGTAAGGGATGCCGAAATTGAGCGTCAGCGGGATCGGCTCGTCGTCGCGGTAATGCTTCATCATCGTCTGCCAGGCGTGCGACCCCGGCGCGATCTGAAACGTGCCGACATTGCCCCAGCGGAAGTTGCAGCGGTTGTAGCCGACGTCGGTTCCGCCTTCGAAATAGTCGCCGGTCAAGAGCCTCTGGCCGGAGCCGACCGTCAGTTCCGGCTCGTGGTCGGTGTGGCGGATCGGAACGATATAGTCGTTGACGTCGTTCGGCCGTTCGACCACGTGTTCCTGAACCGGCGCCTTGCTCTGTTCGACCTCCACCGGCGGCAGCGGATTACGCAGCGCGCGGGCGATCTCGACCGTCCGCTCGCGGCCGTCGCGCCAGCCGTATAGCTTGTGCATGATGTCGTAATCGGCGAACAGGTTGGTGATCACGCGGTGATTGGGCTTGCCGACGACATTGGTGAACAGCAGCGGACAAGACCCGTCCAGATGCTTCTGGATGCCGGTGATCTCGAGGTCCGGATTGACCGGCGCGTCGGTTTCGATGATGTCGCCTTCCTGTTGCAGAAAGGCGATGGTGGCGCGCAGGTCCCTCAGCGCCTCGATCCGCGGTTCGCCCCGCCCGTTGCTGCTGCTTGCCTTCATGTCGGTCCCCTCATCTGGCCGGCGCATATTCGACATGGGCCACCGCAGTGGTGGCCCGCTTGCCATGTTATTCGAATTTGCCCGCTTGAATAGGCCCAAGGGCTGTTTCCTTCCGAATTGATGCAGGGGACGAAGCGATTTCGCGCCCATGGCCGGATTTGCGCCGTTTGGCCAATGCCTCGCGCCGTTCCGTTTCAAATTGCCACCGGTGCCCCGACTGGCTAGGGTTATTTGCGGAGGCGAGAACCCCCTATCGACCGCACGGAATGCGGGGTGGGGCGGGAAAAGGGGCGTGCCGAGACACTATTCGCATTCGGTCCTGGATGAGGATGCCGCCGGCTGCCTGCGGTGCCTTGCCGATCCCGAAGCATCCGACGCCCGGCCGCTGCCCCGGCTGACGGGAGATCGGGTCGAGGCCCTGTTCTTGGCGGCCCAGGCGCACGGCGTCCTGCCCGCCGTTTTTCGCGCCGTGAAGTCGCGCCTGAAGGCCGTCGGGGGGCGCCCAGGGGGACGGGCGACAGATTTTGGCCCCTATGCCGGAGCGATCCAAGCGGCCGAAGAAAGGCTGCACATCGTCGTCGGTCAGTCGCTTCGTCTTTATGGATACGCCGAAAAGGCGATGGCCGCGCTGACCGCGGCCGGGTTGGATGCGGCTACCGTCAAGGGTCCGGTCTTTGCGTCGCTGCTCTACCCGCGCCGCTCGGACCGCTCCTATACCGATATCGACATTCTCGTCGACCGATCTGCCGTCAAGGCGACTGGGGCGGTGATGCGGGAGCTGGGATTTGAGCCGTTGCGGATCGAGGGCCGGGACAGCGATGTCTATGGCGAACATAAGTGGGTTCTTCCCGCCGACTCCTCGATCATGATCGAGCTGCATGAGGGCCTCGTCCATTCTCCGACGATGCGCCGGAGCCTCTCCCTCGACCTGGCGCAATGCCGCATGGCGGGCGGCGGCGATGCGGCCGACGCAGCGGCGCTGTTACTCGTTGCCGGCGTTCACGCGGCGGCCGGCGATCACTTTGACCGGCTCCAGCCCCTGGTCGACGTCATGCAGGCGGCTCGCGGCCGGGCGGGGCCCGTCGATGAAGCGCGGCTGTTGCAGGTCGGCGCGCAATCCGGTTGTTTGCGGGCCGTCGCCGTCGCCCTGCGCGTGGCCGGACGGGTCTTCTCCGAGGTCCGATGCATGGAGCTTGCCGAAAGGCTGATGCCGCGCGCGAACCGGCTCGAAACGCTTCTCGTCGCGCCGTCGGTCGTACTGGCGGCGCAGAGCGCTGCGGGGCGGCGCGTGTCCTGGCGGCGGAAGATCGTCCGTCAGCTCATTCGCCGCCCGGTGCGCCGCCCGGCAAGGGCGGAAGGCTAAGCGGCGATCCGGTCGCCGAGATACGCGCCCAGCCCCTCCATATCGTCGCCGGTCGTCAGCTCGAATGTCGCCGCTTCCTGAATAAGGCCCGCCAGGACCCCGAATCTGGATTGCATGAATTGCGGCATTCCGCCGGCCCCGGTGCGCAGATTGTCGGCGCTCAGCGACACCAGGGCCTCGTTCTTCGACAGCCGTCTCAGCGCGTGTTCGCCGCCGCCGCGTCCGTTCAGGCGGATCACGGCCGCGACCTTGCAAGGTTGCGCGCCTTCGATGCGGCCAAGCTTGGCGGCGCTGTCCATCGACAAGGGCTGTTCGTCATGCGCGTCCCATGTTCCGGTCAGGTACCCGTTGAGCCACGGGAACAGACCGGCGGTCTGGCGGTGCACCTTGAAGGCGCGCGGAACGCCCCAGACCTGGTGATGTCCGCCATCCTTCCGGATCACGGCGGTATCGTCCGAGAACACGCCATAGCCGCCGCGCAGAAGCGCCAGCGAGGCGGTGGTCTTGCCGGTGCCGCTGGGCGCGAAAATCAGGATCGCGGATCGGCGGTCCGGCAGCGTCGCGGCGGCGGCGTGGATCAGGGTCTGACCGCCGGCGACGAGGGCCGCGTCGAGCGCATGAAAGAATGCGGTCCCGCTCAGGCGCGCCTCTTCGCCGCTTTCGACCGTAAGACAGCCCGCATCGCCCAGGGAATCCAATACGAACGAGATACGGTCCGGCATCAGGAAATAACGCGCCGTCTCGTCTTCGCCGAATATGCAGGACCCTTCGCCGGCGATTTCGCCGCGATAATAGATCTTGGCCACCGGCGGAAGATCGCCGGGCGTGCCGTGGCGCAACGAAAGCCTGAAGGTTTCCGGAGCGCCGGCCGCAAGCCTTAGCGCGCGTAGATGGCGATCGATGCGGTCCAGCAATTGCGCGGAGTCGGAGGCGACCTTCAGGACCGGGCCGGCGAGGCTGTAATAGGCTTCGGCCATGCCCTGTCAGGCTTGCGACGGCGACGGGTCGGCGAGTGGTGCGGGGCCGGCGCCGCTCGGATGGCACAGCACGGTCGTCATGTCCGGCTCCGGAGGGTTGAGGATCGCCGCGCCGTCAAGGCGGACCCAGCAATGGGCCTTCGGATCGGGGCCGTGAATGTTGCGCTTGTCGACGGCGAAAACCAGTTCGGCCGGAAAGCCGGCCTGGCGAAGAAAGCGATAGGCGAGAAGCCCCTCGCGCAGACAGCGTCTGTCGCGCATCTGGATCGGCTTTCGCAGCGATTTCCTGACCCGGCGGACGATGTAGCCGGCTTCCAGGCCCTTGTAGGCCGCGGTTGCGGTTGGCTCGGCGCTGCGCAGAATCGCACTCAGGCTGCGGTCGCGGATTTGCAGGGGAAGCAAGCGGGCCCTGATCCAAAGCTCGGTTCTGAACCTCAATCTCTTCAGCAGGCCGTCCATAGCGAATTCTTTTCTCATACGGTCAGGATGAGCTTTTCGGCATGCAGCTTGCCGGCAATCTCCATCAGGTCATCGCGCGCCGTTTGCGCGTCCACGTCATAGGCCGCGAAAATTTCCGAAGCGATTTCATCAAGGCTCAGGCGCCCGTCGATCCGGCTCAGAAACGCGCCCGTCACTTCGTTGCATGAATAGAGCTGGCCGCTTTCGCCATCGAGAATGACGGCGCCATCCTCCAGCAATTGAAACGAGGCATGGGGCGCCAGCGCGAACACCGTTGCCATGCCGTCAGGCAAGGCCGTCGAATCTGTACTCATCACACCCATTCCCCCCGTCGGAGAAAGTCGGATGCGTCGAGGACGAAGGATCGTCCGCGACGTTACTCTCCCGCTCCGCTTCCCTGGCTTAAATAGAGCAAACTCCGAGCGCTCTCAAGCGAGCAAGCGTCACAGCGAAAAGCTGTTGCGCCGCCATCCCATCCATTGGTCCGGATGCGCCTTGACCAGCGGCAGAAGCCGTTCCGCATATTGCATGGCGGCTTCCGCGAGTGCCGCGTCCTTGCCTTTGGCCGGGTCCGGCACCAGCCGTGGGCCGATGATCACGGAATAGCTCGCCAAGGGCTCCGTTTCGATCGTGGCTACCGGAAACAGGGCGGCTCCCCTCTGTAAGGCGAGGTTGACCGGCCCGGTCGGCATGGCGAGCCGCGCCGAGGCGCCGAACGGGATCTCCATCACCCGCGAGCCGGAGGTCAGGATGTTGGCGATCCCGACAATTCCGTTTTCCCGAAGGATGGCCACCATGCGCCGCGTGCAGGCGAGCTCGTTGCCGCTGCCGGCGTCGGTGTTGTTCAGCAACAGGCGTTCCTGCACATAGCGGGATTCCACGGCGGTCTGAATGGGATTGAGATATCGCCGCCCGAAGGCGCTGATGGAATCGCCGTGGAGGACGCTGCTCAAATAATGGATGCGGTAGCCGGCCTCGTACAGCCCCCTCTTGGCGACAACGTTGTGATCGATGAAATCGTCGAACCAGAGGATGACGCCTTTTCCTTGCGCCAAAGCGGCGGCGACGCCGTCGACGCCCTCAAGGCGGATGTTCGGGCGCCAGCGGTCGGACCAGCGCTCCGCGACGACGTACAGCCTCCGGCGTTCCCTCCTGTTCTCGCGGTCGCGATGCCAGGAGCGGATCGTGTCGGGCCCGACATCATGGCCGTAAACCGCTCGAAATCGCTGGCGCAGCTGCATCACGCGGCGCTTTCTGAGGCCGCGTCTTAGTCGATGCATCACATCGGCGACCGCAGCCCAGCGGTCTGGCGGCAGCAGGGCCGTGGTCAGGCGATACAGCCCCATCAGCGTCAGGTACTGGAGATCGGCACGGCGTATCAGCCGGGGCGGTATCCTGAGCTTTGCCGAGCGCGTACGAAACCGCACCGGGTATGGCAATTCCGAAACCACCGTCGTTCTCCCTTGGCCGCAGAACCCGAACGCCCATATGCGCCTGCGGCGCGGCGCCGCTCTCGTGCCGACATTAGGAGCAACCGCCGCGGCCGATCAATTGCCGCGATCGCCAAGCCATTTGAAGCAGTTTTGCTCGGTTGTCGCTGCGCTACCCGCGTGGTAGGATTTTTTTTGGTCCTATGAATAATGGCGCCTGCTGGCGGCCATCGGGGGGTGACCCATGGGAAACAAGGACATTCGGCCTTCGACACGGACCGACGGCAAGGATTTGAAGCCGTATCACAAGCCGACCCTGACGAAGGGATCGGTCCTCAGCGATGTGACGGCGGCGGTCGCCGCCGGCTCGGGGGCCGCACCGGCGTCCGACATCCGTCTGAAGCGTGACATCCATCCCATCGGCCGCACGCAATTCGGGCTGACACTTTACCGGTTCCGCTATCTGTGGAGCGATATGGAGATGGTCGGGGTCATGGCCCAGGAGGTTCTGGAGGTTGCGCCGGAGGCCGTCATCACGGGAGCCGATGGTTACTTCCGGGTCGACTATGGCCGCCTCGGCCTGAGCATGGAGACTCTTGCCGACTGGCAGGCCCAGGAAGGTTTTGCCGCAGCCGCTTGACGACTGTTTGTTCGACTTTTAGCCCCGCGTGAAATCATAGGGTTGCGGTCGCGATCGCGTCTTCGGTGCGCGCCGGGGAGGGGCTGCGTACACCTACCAGCAAGACTGAATTGACGGCGCGGCTAAGTGCCTTCCCGCCGCCCGCCGAGCGGGCCCGAACCCGCACCGCCGGTCTCGCCCCGCTTGCGGTCAAAGCCCCCGGTTGCGTCTTTTGGGTTTTTTTGACCGAGGTCATCGCGCCTGCCGCTGTTCATGATTAACTGATGCGACGAAACGGGAAGCCCACATTGACCATGCGGGGCATGCCATGTATTTCGCAACATCTCACAAGCTGATCGTTGGCACCGTCGTCGCGTTGTGCTTTGCCCAGGCCGCGGAGGCACAAACGCCGAACCACGCCATCTGCGATCCTTATGCGACGACCGCCGTTTCTCTCAACAATGACAACCTCGCCAACAAATGCGGGCTGACGGGGCCCGAGTGGAACAGCGATTACCGGTATCACTACGATTGGTGCATGCAGGGGCGCAATTCCGCCAGCGCCAATGCCTGGAACGATTGGCGGCGCAATAAGATCAACCAGTGCCGCGCCGCCGCGGTTCCGCCGACGCTGTTTCGCATGCTGCCCCAGCTGGCGACGCCGCCGAAAACGGTAACCCAGCCTGAGATCGCCAGGCAGCCGCAGTTGCAAATGATCCCAAGGGCCATTGTTCCGCCCGCGCCCCAGGTCCAACCGCAGCCGCAAGCCCAGCCGCAGCCCCCGGCGCAGCCCAAATTCCAGGTCATTCCCGAGACGGCGATCTTGCCCAGGCCGAGCCTCCAGCCGAGCCAGGCCGTCGCGGTGCTCTGCGATCGGTACGCCCGCGAAGCGATCGCGGCCCATAGACTCAGTATGGAGGCCGCCTGCGGCTTCGCCGGCCCGCAATGGAACGCCAGTTTCAGCTATCATTATGACTGGTGCGCGCAGGGGCGCAATTCGGCCAGCGCCAGCGCCTGGACCAAGTGGCGCAGCGATCAGCTTGACAAGTGTCGTTCGGCGGCGGCAACCGGCAAGCAGCCCCCGTTCAAGATGATCCCCGATGCGGCCATCGTGCCGAAACCCGGCGCGCCGACCCCGCCGCCGGCGGCGAAGCAGCCCCTGTTCAAGGTCATCCCGGATATAGCGATCGTGCCGAGGCCCGGCCTGCCCACCCCACAGGTCCCGCCGACGCAGCCGCGCGCGCCGACCTGGGCTGGCGACATCAACAGCTGGGCGAACACCGCCCTGCAGCGCATCGGCCGAGACATGGATCGGCTGACCGAGGCGCTTAAGAAGGCCCGGCTGCGGCGCTACGGAGAACGGCCGAAAGACCTCAAAGCGGTGCTCCCCAAGCCGGAATCGACCCGCGAGCTGATACAGGAACAGGCGATCGCCCAGTCCGTGAACCAGAAGATCAAGGAGCTGGAGACGGCAGGGCCGTTGAAGAAACCTCTGGCGGAGGGGGTCTACGAGCCGCCCAGGATCGTGACATTGTTCTACTTCCCGCAGGCGGAGGCGCTGCAGCCGGACATGTATGTGATCATCCAGGGATCCGGCTTCGGCACCGAGCCGGGGCGGGCCTATCTCAGCTACAGCAGCGGCAGCGGCGAGCTCGCGGAAGGCAAGCGCCAGCACAATATCGAGTTTGAGCCCCTGCACGGGTCATGGTCCGACGGCTGGGCCGACACCTTCGTCGTCGTCAGGGTGCCGTCGGTGCTGCCCGGAGAAAAGATGGGCGGCACGCGCGATGCGGTCGTTTCGGTGGTGCGTTCCAACGGCGCAATGGCGCAGGTCGCGGTGCTGCTCGAAGGCGGCAGTTTTCCGGTCATCACTTCGGCCACGACCAATCGCGGCACCATCGGCTGCTGCTGCCCCGTGGGCACAGAAATCTGGTCGCAGCTTCCCGGAAGCCACGACTATGTCTATTGGCCCAGGCCGACGCCGTATTATTCCTGGACAACGCCCTGCGGCCTCGACAAGAAGCCGTGGCTCGAACCGGGTGGTACCGTCGCCATTCACGGCAGGCGCTTCGGCAAGAGAACGGACGGGACGATCGAACTCGGTCTGGGTTCTGAGCCCATACCCGGTCTGCCGCGCGTCGGCCTTGAGGTGGATACGTGGACCGATACGGAGATCCATCTCCGCGTGGAGAACGTGCCGATCAGCGGCTATTTCGCGCTGCGTCCGGCGTGGATCGACCTTCAGACTTCCCTCGGACGGGCCAAACTGGAGCCGGTCGCCTTCGGTCCGGAGATGGACAGCAAATGGGTGTCCGGTTACCGCTGGCTTGAGAAGAAGGTGCAGAAGGAGGCCCAAAGGACCGACGACGACACGGCAATGATCATCGTCCACGTGCCGAAGTGCGACTGGGCGCTGGGCAGCAAGGAGCAGACGAACCAGGAGGGTTTCGACGACTTCTTCGCCGAGCCCGACGCGCCCTACCCCGAGGACGTCAGGATTACCTGGGTCCGGTTCAAGCATATCGATCCGACGAACCCCGTCAGCGACTGGGACGTTCTTGGTCCTGAGGTACTGGGCTTGATAGACGTGATTTTCGACCCTGCGAGCTTGGTGATCTTCGGCCTGAAAACCTTTTTCAAGGCGATATTCCTGGCCAACGAGGGCGGCTATCACGCCTATCCGCCCTCGTCGCCGAAGAACAAGACCTACGGGGTCCGTTGGGCATCGTCCTGTGCGATCGGCGACGGCAAGCCCATCGTCTATTTCAGCTCGTTCCTGATCGAGGGTCCGCCCAAGGCAGTGGCCAAATATTGAACGGCGACAGGCGTGCGCGGCGCGTGCCCGATGAGCGGTGATCGGCCGGCCTTTGAGACCCCTTCAATCATTCAGGTTGCGTAGCGCCTCATTCGCGGTCTTTACTAACAATCTCGGCACCCATGGGCTGGAGGGCTTGCCGGTCGACCATGTCGACCAGAGCGGGAAAGTCTCATCATGCAGCGACATCTCCTTGCCGCGGTCGCCGCCATGCTTGTGCTGTTGCCGCCGCCGCCGGCGGCCGGCCAGTTCCGTGAATTTCTGGAGCTTTTTCAGCCCCGGCAAAAGCCGAAGCCTCGACACCGACCCTCAACACCGGTGCCCTTGCCGCCGATACAGCCGATGCCGAAGGCCGAAACCTCCGTTGCGCCGGATGCGGCGACGGAAGGTGGAGCGGCAAACGCCGAAGCAGTGCCCGTCGCTGTGCCGTTGCCGCCGATGAGCCCGCGGCCGCAAAGCGGCGAGCCGATGAGCCCGCGGCCGCAAGGTGGGGAGCCCGCGGTGCCGCCGGCCGAGGCCGGCCGAGACGGCGCGGAGACCGCAGTGGGGGAGAGCAAAGACGTCATCAAAGATCAGTGGTCCGAAGCCGAGGTCATGGACGCGCTGCGGGCCTGCGTGGACCGTCTCGGTCCGATTGTCGCCGAGGTCGAGGCGCTAGCGCCGATCAGGGCTGGGCGCTGCGGAAGTGCGGCCCCGCTCAAGCTCCTGCGGCTCGGCAAAGATCCGGGCGTTGAGATCGCTCCGGCGGCGACGCTCAATTGCGACATGGTGCTGGCGCTCGATCAGTGGATAAAGACTGCGGTTCAGCCGGTGGCCCGCCGCATGCTGGGTTCACCCATTGTGCGCCTTCGCAACGCCACCTCTTATTCCTGCCGCAATCGCAACGACGCCGACCAGGCACCGCTGAGCGAGCACGCCTTCGCCAATGCGCTGGATATCGCCGGCTTCGTCACCGAGGACGGAAGGCATGTGGAACCGCTGAAGAATTGGGGGTTGACCGAACGCGAGATCGAGGCCGCTCGGCGTGTCGCCGAGTTGGTGCAGGAGGCCGCCGAGCGCGCGCAAGCAACATCGCAAGAGACGGAAGAAACGCCGCCTCAGGCCGCGAGAGATACCGGCAACGAAGGAAAACGCTCGCTCCGGGTCGGACCGGTCCCGCTGCCGCCGTTAAGGAAAGAGGCCAAGATGGCGACGGCGGCGCGCAGCCTGGCAACGCCGCCCCTGCTGCCTGATCCGGGTCCCACGCCGGAACGGGAATTCTTGCGCCGGGTGCACAAGGATGCCTGCGGCCTGTTCGGCACCGTCCTCGGGCCCGAGGCCAACGACGCACACAGGGACCATTTTCACCTCGACCTCGCAGCCCGCCGGCGCGGCGCCTTTTGCGAGTGAGCCATCATTCCTCGCAAGCCTTGGCGGGGCTAGAGCGGTTCCCCCGGCAAATGGCCCAAAATGGCCGGGAATCCCTCCAACGAGGATCGCCCGAGCGATATCAGGCGCGCGACAGGCCAAGCCGCAATATTCGATGAAAGTCGGACCGCGCTAAGCTGATCGTCTTCGCCATCCCGGATACGGAGCGATCTCCTCCGCGTCGGCCGAAACTTGCGGCGTCCTGCGCATCACCGAGACAATGTGGTCCCGCAGAATCACCAGCGACAGCCCTATGGCGAGACTTCCGAACAGGGTCAGACCCAATACGATTATCTTTCTGGGGCCGGCGGGATGGCGCGGCACGGAGGCATAGTCGAAAATCCGCGCGTCCGGATAGAGAATGCCCGCCCGCACATTCGTTTCCTTCTGGCGCGAAAGCAGAGAGATATAGACATCCCGGGTCACATTCGCCTCGCGTTCGAGCTCGGAAAGCTTGATCAGCAGCCGATTTGTCTCGGCGAACTGCTTCATCAGCCGTTTCAAGTCCTGTTCGAAGAATTCGACGCGGCTCTTTGCGATTTCGTAGTCATTGCGGGCGCTCTGCAGAATACGCTGGATTTCCAGCCCGATCTCGTTGCGCACGTCGCGCAATTCGGCGCGTGCCGTAATGGCCTGATTGTCGTTCTCGCCGAATTGGGTGATCACGGTGGCGAGTTTGCGCGAGACTTCCGCAGCCTGACGCCGCAGGTCCCTGACGACGGGAGATTCCAGGACCGGGCTGATGCTCATGACGGCGCTCGGGTCGGCGGCAACGATCTCCATCTGCTGCAGGGCGGTGCGTTTGTTGGCCGCTTCGTTTCGCGCCACGATGAGCTGGGTCACCGTTTCGGCGATCTCGCGCTCGCTGACCGTCAGACCGCCGACGATATGGAGATTGTTGGCCTCGCGAAATTCTTCGACGCGGCGCTGGGCGGCAAGCACTTGATCGCGCAGGTCGGTCATGCGCCTTTGCACTTGCCGGCTCATCTGCCGCGTAACTTGCACCCGCTCCTCGCGTTGATCCTCCAGGTAGGCTTCAGCGACGGCATTCGCCAGCACTGCCGCACGCACCGGGTCGGAGTCGGTAAAGCGCACCAGCAGGACGAGCGTCAGACCCTTCCGGTTGACGTTGAGGTTATACAGGAACTTGTCGATGACGGCCGTCGGGATCGGATCCTCTACCGCACCTTCCGGCGCCGCGCCTTCTTCGCCGCTTTGCGTGTCGCCCTTGGCCGTCTCTGCCGGCGCCGCGCCTTCTTCGCCGCTTTGCGTGTCGCCCTTGGCCGTCTCAGCCGGCGCCGCGCCTTCTTCGCCGCTTTGCGTGTCGCCCTTGGCCGTCTCAGCCGGCGACTTCATTTCCTCGGCACTTTGCGGATCGCCCTTGACCGTTTCCGCCGCCCCGTCTTCGCCGCTCGGCGCATCGCCTGCCGCCGCGTCCGAAGGGGGTGTCTCGGCCTTTGGGGAGCCTCCCCACAGAGAGCTGAAAAAGCTGGTCCGGCCGCCGAACAGCCTGCTGAGGGGATTCAAGCTGCCGCCCGAATAAGCCGGATCGTTCTGAAGCCCGGTCGAGCGGATCACAAGCTCGGCAAGGCGCGTCGATTGAAGAATTTCCACCTGGCTGTCGGTCACCGGCCCAATCATTTGACGCGTCATGTCGAGGCCGGTCATGGCCAGGTCCTGGTTTACAAGTTGCGGTTTTTGAATGTCGATGAGAATTTGTGCGGTTGCCTGATATTTCTCGGATGAAATCAAGTAATACAAGGCCAGGACCGACAGGGAGATAAACACGATGGAACCAATAATGTATCTCCCCCGATATATCGAGGTATAGAAACGCTGCAAATCTAGGGATTCGCCATTGTCTCCACCAGGAGTGGCAAGAGGGACTTCCTGCAATTGGGAATCACTGGCCATTTTTGTTTCTTCTTGCGACTTTTGCCACATGATATGTTCTGTTTTTCAACAGCCTCACCGCGGCCATCGGGCGCCGGCGGTTCGCCCATGCTACTGCATCCACCGTTTGCACAACAGGGTGGAGCATTTGCCTTGTGCTGCAGCCGGGATCCAGTAAAGCCCACTCCAACGCGATTGCAGGAAACAGGGCACGATCTCTATCGCTCTTGTCGGATTTACCCCAATTCGGCAAAGAGCCGGCTCACTGCCCAGGTCGCCACGCATCTTCGCCCTTCTGTCAGCCGGACGAGGAAATGCACCCTGCAATTTGCGACCACAATATCCAAATCAATTTACAAATGCCGGTAAATAATGACCTTGGCACCGGCCTGTCAACAACCGGTTCACCGTTGTCGGTCGATTCCCTTCAGCAGAGTTAAGGATGCAACGCCTGCGGCGGAGGCCTCGAGCACCGGTCGGCGCCACACGGGTGGCCACGGCCCACCCGCCCGTCGCCGCGTGTCTTGGCGCGCCCATGCCGGCCGGCGGACCACCGATGCCGCCGCGCCAGCCGGTCCGTGCGGCCCTTCTAACCGCAACGCGCCTTTGTTAAGTTTATGACAATGCCGATCTTGGTCCTGCGGCAAGAAAATGGTTGTGTGGGGAATGTCGGACATCATCGTCATAGGACCGAGAGGAATCCCCGACGTGGAGGGGGGCGCCGAAAAACATGCGGAAATGACGTTTCCGCAGTTTGCGCAGCACGGTTACTCGGTCACGTTGCTTGGGGTGAGAAAATTCATAAAAAATAAAGAATATAAGGGCGTGCGCCTGAGAGGGATTTATACGGTTCGGTTCGCACAAACGGAAAAATTGATCTACCACTTTCTCTGTTTCTGCTACGCCGCCTGGGCCAGACCGAAGCTGGTTCATCTCCAGGGATTGAATTCGGCAATCTTTCTCGTCCTGTATAAGCTTGCCGGCCTCAAGGTGGTGGTCCGCTACGGTTCGGCGGATCACGAATACGCGAAATGGGGGCTTCTCGGAAGGCTCGGTTTCCGGCTCTGCGAGCGGCAAATCAGATATGCCGACCATGTCATCGCCGTATCACGAAAATATGCGACCATGCTTAAGGAGAGATATGGGCTCCGGCATATCACGGTCGTGCCGAATGGCATCGACAGCGCGTCCGTGTCCGAGGAAGCCCGCGCCTTCTGGTCCGGTCTCAATCTGGGTGATGCGCCCTATGTGCTGGCGGTCGGGCGCCTTACGGTCGACAAGGATTACGAGACGCTCGTCCGGGCGGTGGAAGATATGACCGACCCGGCGGTTGGCCTCGTGGTCGCGGGCGGCGCCGACGAGAGCGGCTATGCGGATCATCTGTTTGCGATGGGCAATGACCGCATCCGGTTTCTGGGCAGGATCGACCGGCGGCTGCTGTCCGCCCTTTACAGCAACTGCGCGGTGTATGTGAACTGCTCGCACCATGAGGGGCTGTCGAACGCGATCCTGGAAGCAATCTCCTATGAAAGACCCGTTATCGCGAGCGACATTCCGGCGAATCGGGAAATGCCGTTGAACGGCGGCTCCTATTTTCCCGTCGCCGACGCCGACGCGCTTCGTTCGAAGATCAATCTCGCGTTGCGGGACCCGGAGGCCTTCATTGTCGACAAGGCGAAATTCGTCGATTGGAGAGAGGTGTTCAGGCAAACCGAAAACGTTTACCGTTCGGTGATCCCGTCTTTCGCGTCGGGAAACAGCGTTCGCCCGTCGATTCGCCGGTCAAAGGATTCCATATGACCCGATCGTCTGCTGGAACCGATGTGGATCTCCCGCAATTGCCGGCGAACGCGTGCCCGTCCACGGGCTGCGGGGCCGGCGTATGGAGTTTTGGCGCGCGGTGGCCTAAATTCCCGTCGTTCGGACTTGCGCGAGGGAGGGCCTGATGCGGGAGAACCACGACATGCGCGCGGGTATTGTGATCGACGGCCGGATCGAGGCAAATCAGGCGCGGACCGCGTTCGCGCCAGCTGGATCAAACGGCATGTTTGAACGGGTCAAGGCTCGATATCCTCGCCGCATGTTCGGCAACGAGATGCGCGCCGTTGCATTGATCTGCATGGTCGGGGGCTTGCTGTTTCAGACGTCCGCCAGCGGGCAACAGGCCCCAGGGCCTGTCGTTGAGGAGAAACCGGCCCAGGTGGAACTACCGGCCGCAGGGCCTGCCGTCGAGGACGGAGCGGCCGCCCAGGCGGAACAACCGGCCGCCGACATTGCCGGTGTGGCCGGAACGATGACCCGTGGCGGACTTGTCAATGGAACGAAAATAATTCACGTGACGAGCCTGGCCGATCACGGGGAAGGCACGTTGCGCGCGGCGCTTGCGGGTTCAAGCCCCCGCATCATCGTCTTCGACGTCGGCGGCACGATCGAGCTCGAGAGCTATTTGCGGATCGGCCATCCGTTCGTGACGGTCGCGGGCCAGACGGCGCCTTCGCCGGGCATCCTGTTGCGCGGTGACAAGCTGCGCATCGCCACGCACGACGTGGTCGTGCAGCATATTTCGGTGCGGCCCGGCCGGCAGGACCCGGTACCGGACAATGCCGATGGGATCAGCATCGGACCCTGCACCGATTGTCGTTATGAGACCCGAGACATCCGCCTCGAGAATATCAGCGTCAGCTGGGCGATCGACGAGAATATCGGTCTGTGGGGGGAGACGGTGTTCGGCATCACCATACGCAATTCGATCATCGCCGAGGCTCTCGACCGTGCCGGCCACGAAAAAGGCGGGCATTCGATGGGCATTCTGATCGGCCAAGACGTCAAGTCCGTCGAAGTGGTGGGCAATCTGTTCGTCAGCAACAACTTTCGCAACCCGGTGATGGGTGCTCGTACGAGCACGTTCGTAGCCAACAATTATGTCTATAATCCAGGCGGCTCGGCTATTCACATTTACAAAGGGGCTGGCGGAACACGGGCTACCATCATCGGCAATGTCGTCAAGCGGGGGCCGAATTCCAGGCGTGAGATGACGGCGCTGCAATGGCAGGGCGATTTCGCCAAAAACTATCAGGGCGCGCTAGTGTTCGAAAACGACAATCATTGCTGCAGCGGCAGCACCCGCGACGACGCCGTCCCATATCCGAAGACCGCCCAACTCGCCACCGCCCCGCCCGTTGAGTCGCGCACCTGGACCGTCATGCCGGCATCCGAGGTATGGAACTGGGTGGACCGCCACGCCGGATCGCGCCCGGCCGAACGCCAGCCGATCGACTCCCGCATCGTCGCTTTTGTCCGCTACGCCGTCGGCGCCATCATCGACGACCCCGCCCAGGTTGGCGGCTATCTGGGCGTCTCGGTCACCGCGCAAGCCCCTGCCGTCATTCCCGACAAACCATTTGCGATTGCCGGCACGACCGAGAAGACCCGAATCGAGGCGTGGCTGTGCCTTCGTCATTTACAGGTTGGAGGAGGTCAGACACCGGAATGCTCGGAAAGTGCAGCGGAGCTGGAAGAGGCGCTGTTCGGAGGGGATTAATAAGGCCCGGCAAGCGGGGTGTAATGTGTTCCGTCCATTGACGGAGGAATGCGTGATGGCAAAGTGCCGTCGATTTGATTCCGATCTCAAGAGCAAGCTTGCGCGGGAGGCGGTGCAGGCAAGCCGAACGATCCAGGAGGTCGCATGCGGGCAAGACTTGTGCCCTGTCGGAGGAGCCAATGGGAGCGGCAACCGATCGCCTGCCCGAGCCGGCCCCCCGGTGACGGCAACGGGTCGAATCGAAGCGACCGCAAGAAAGTCAGCGGCATGACCATGCAAAGGAATGCAGCTGAACTAAGCCGCGAACCTGCCTATCAAAGCGGGGTCACATAATATTATGCGAGTTTATATACAATTATTGTTCGTATTATTGATCGTTTTGTACACAGGTTTTATAAAACTGTCCATTGGTGTACCAATAAGAACGGTGTTATTGTTGTGTTTTGTTTTTTTGCTGTACGTATTGTATAATAAAACAGTTATGAATGTAATCAGGACTCATTTTCTTACAATCACGGTTTTTGCCGGCATCGCGATCCTGGGCAGCTTTCTTACCATTGCAAATGGACGCGGTCTGGGAACAATTGTGGAAAGCCTTCTAAGCAATATACTTCAGCCCTTGTTGATCTTCATCTGTACTTGCGCAATATTGCGTCTGGCCGGTCTTAAGTTCACGGCATGGGTAATAATCGGTGCAGGAGTGGCGACAGGCGCCGTGGCGCTTTTGCAATTTGTCGATTTCGCGCCGGCATGGCAGCTTCGGGCGTGGCTGGGCAGATTTCAGGGGTCGCCCAGCCAGATCGAGGAGGCGGTGGTCGATCGGACGCGGCCCATGGGCCTGTCGCTGACGCCGATCATCTTCTCCTATCACATAGCGACCGCCTACATCATCACGAACCTGTTGTATCGCCGGAAGCTGATGTCGCCGCCCCTGTACGGGGTCCTGGTCCTGGCCATGATGGGCATGTCCGCCGCCAACGGAACGCGGTCGCTGCTGCTCGCCATATTCGTTCATGAAGTCCTTTTTAGCGTCACGAGGCTTCGGCTCGGTTCCTTCATGTGGCTGGTCGCGCTTGCCGCGTTGGGGACCGTCGGCCTGCTCTATCTGGACGCGACGGATTCCCGGGTCGCGAACCTGGACGATGCCTCGGCGATCGGCCGATGGGTGCTGTGGACTTTCGGTTCTCACTTGGCAATGGACCACCCGTTCGGCTTTGGCTGGGGATTTGATCCGACCGATTACGCTTGGCTCTATTGGGAGGACCTTTCCGATTTCGGCAAAGCGGAAGGCGTGTTCAGGCTCGCAATTCACAATGCATTTCTGAATTTCTTTTTGAATTTTGGGATATACGGAGTCACGATCATTGCATTTGCGGCCTATATCAAGCCCAAGAAATTTGTCGCGGCTTTCTTTGCCTTCACCGCTTATTTCGTGAACGCCTTCTTCCACAATGCCGGCGTGTTCGTCGGCGAGTATTATTTCTGGTTCGGTTTCGCGGTATTTCTCTATGTCTACGCCGAACAAACGGCCCGGGGCCGTTCTCCGGCCTACTCCGTGCCGCCCCGGCAACCGGCCACGGGCGGGCTTGCGCCGGCCCTGTCTCTTGGGCCGTCCTGGCATCCCGCCGCTCTCGGAGTTGCGCCCGCCGTGCCGCAATGGCCGAAGCCATCGATCCCGGACGCAGCCTTGCTGACGGCGATCAAGGCCGATCTTGAGGAATTTCCCCGCGAGGGCGACGGACATCGCGATGTCTGGGCCCGGCTGCGGGTCTGTCGCGGCATCCGCGTTTCCCCGCGGCGGGTGCTTCGGGTGATGCGGGAGAACGATCTTCTGTCTCCGGATCGCCCCCTTCCCGTGGACGGAATTACGCATCAGAACGGGATTGCCCCCCATCCTGCCCGTGTCATGTGGAGCACGGGCGGCATCCGCATCTTCACGGCGGCAGAGGGCTGGGCCTGGATCTTTACCGCCGTCGAACATGCGACCGGCGAATGCATCGGGTGGTACGTCGGCAAGCGCGGCGACCGCTTTGCCGCTCTCGAGCCGGTTTCTGCGGCGATCACGAGGCTGTGCGGCTCGACGGCGCCGGGCGTCGCCCGGGGGCTGGTGCTGCGGATCGGTCACGGCTCCCAGTATCTCTCCGACGACTTCATGAAACAGATTGGCCTGTGGGGCATCGCCCCGTCCTACGCCTTCATCGAACAGCCCGCGGCCGACGACGTCTTCGAGAGATTTGATCGCACGCTCAAGGAAACGGTCGTTCAGGGCCGCACCTACCGCACCGTCGAAGAGCTGCGCAATGCGTTCGAGGACTTCGTCGACCGGTACGATGCCCGGGCGCTCTCCGAAGAGGATGCCGGCCGGAATTTGCTCATTCGAGGCGGCCAGAGGGCTGAACGACGCGCGCGGCATTAGGCCGGAGACCGGATCGCCTCGCTTCGACACGCGATATGTCGGGTCGCCGGGCGGCTCATCATTTTCCTCCCGAGCCAAGACATTCCGCGGCACCCGCCGCCCGTTACGAATTTCGCCTGGACTTCGTTCCCGCCCCACCTCGCCCCCGATTTACCAAGATTGGAAGTGATGGAGGAACACGGATTGAAGAGCGTGGTCGGCAGATTGACAATTTTCTAAAAAAGTAGAATATCCGAATATCTGCCGACATCGACAGCGATCCAAGGGTTTCGATCGACGGCGGGACAATTAGACGCCAGATCATGAACGTATCGGGATCGAATATCCCGTTGTACAGTGCCCCAAATTCATGCTGGAGGTTTTGGAAGGTGTCCATCCTAAATTCAACAGAAATTCCGTAATGGATGGAAACCGTAATGTTGGGGGGGCGTAATTGTTCTTAATAAACACCTCAATCTTATCAGTGTCATATTCATTTGCGCTCGCAATTGTTTTGGCATTGGTATGGTATTATACCATATATAAGACTGCGACTGGCTTTATTAATGTCCGGCAATATTTGGGTATATTCCTGATACTTATCCCGACCATGGTACTTGTCATCTCCATCATCAAAGCATCCTTGGCGCTGTCTTTGGGCCTGGTCGGAGCCCTGTCGATTGTGAGGTTTCGCACACCCATCAAGGATCCGTCAGAGCTGATGTACATATTCGTGGCGATCGCCGTCGGTCTGGGGCTTGGAGCGGGGCAGCATTTTCTGACGATTATTTTCATGGTCGTCGTTTGTCTGGTCGCGTTTGTCCACAGCCGCGTTCGGGGCCGGCGGCTGGCCGCGGATCGGAACATGCTTCTGGAGGTCACGGTATCGGATCAGAATGCCGTGACCTTGTCGGATGTCCAGCAAGCATTGTTTGCCAACGGAATGGGGGCGGACGTTCAGCGCCTCTCCGGCAACAGTGGCGGGGGAACTTATGTTTTCAAGGTTTCCGAAGCATCTCCCGCTGCGATGGAAAAATTCACAAGTGCATTAAGTTCAAGAGACCATAATGCAACCGTAACATTCTTCAACAACAGCCATGTCGTTGCGTGAGCACATTCGAAAGCGGCCCTGGGTTGCGGTCGTAATTGCCTTCTTCGTCTTGAGCGGGAGCGTGGCGGGTACATTCCTTGCCTATCTGCACAAGAACAAAGACCCGACGGCCGTTGCCATAAAAGCACAAATCCATTCACTTGTTCCGGATTCCGTTTTCCAGCTTGGATACAGGCTCTCAAACCTCGTGATCGGCAATCTGGGGGTCGAGCTCAGCTCCCTTGTGGTCCAGGCCACGTATTCGATGAACGCCGTGACCTATTCCAGAGAGGCGGAGAGCACGGGCCTTCCTGCGCTGGATATACAGATTTCCGGCGCCGCCGCGGACAAAATCACCAGTCTGCGTCAACAGGCAGTTTCCGCCGGCCAGATCCGCCACACTGATGACAAGTGGGTGCCCGGGAAACTGTATCTAAGTAGCCCCCATGAAACGGGATGGAGCAAGATAAAGCTGCGCCTGAAGGGAGACGGGGTGGACCATGTCGTCGATCCTCTGAAATGGTCCTTCAGAATCGAGTCAAGAAGCAGCGTCCGCTTCCTGGGCGCCGAGGTCTTCTCAATTCAGCACCCCGTTACCAGGAACGGCATCTATCACTTTGCGTTGCAGAAAGAAGCCCGCGAGCTGGGTATTTTGACGCCGCGCACGCAGCCCGTGAGGGTTCGCATCAACAATGCGGATGTCGGCATCATGATGATGGAGGAGCATTTCCTGAAGGAAATGGTGGAGGCGCAAAGGCTCCGGGAGGCGCCCATCATCGCGTTTAACGAGGACTATCTTTGGGACCAGCGTTGGTACGTAAGTCACGCCAATAAGGATCTCAATCTCCACCATTACGGGATCAAGGTCTTTGCCCGTTCCGGCAGGGAGCGAAACGTGACCCAGGAATGGCATGCGGAAAACGCCGTTTCGCTGCTTCGGGGGTACGTCGCCGGAAATATTCCTGCGGAGCGGGCATTTGACACGTCGCAGATGGCGGATTTTCTCGTCCTGATGGCTGCCTGGGGCAGCAGTCATGGGCTCAATTTCTACAATCGCCGTTTCCACTATTCCCCTCTGGAACGCCGGCTCTTCCCCGTCTTGTTCGATCCCGACGCCCGTTTGCTCCCCGGCTATTTCAAGATCCAGTTCATGGATGCGTCCCTAATGGAGGTTCCCGAATTCCGCGAGGCGGTGTTTGCGTCGATCGAGAAACTCAGGCAACGCTACTCCGACACCGCGTTCAGAAGGGGACTGTCTGATTATGCCAAAAAGATCGCCGATTACGCGCGCATCGACGGCAAACTTTACGGCGAAACCGATGCGGAAAAAGCCTGCATGCGGTGGGGATCTCCCTGCCAAATACCCTTCGACAGCCTGTTAAAGAACCTGGACATTTTCGAACAGAGCGTTCGTCGGTATATCGCCGGAGACATGACCGCGGCCGGCAGCGTGGAGCTGAACCTCGGGCAACCTTTCAAGCAATTGCTGGCTTATTGGATTCCCTTCGCCGACGGCCGCAGCGCGGTAGAGATCACCAACATCGCCGACCGGCAGGTGACGCTGACTTCGCTGGATTTCCAGACCAAAAGCAATCGGTCTTCCGTACCGGCCCCGCGCACGCTTGGCCCCGGGGAAACGGTCGTTCTGCCGGTGCAGGGTGTGGAATATTATTCCAAGAAGGACGGCGTCGAGCTGGCCTACATGTTTGACGGGCAGAGCAAAACGATCGAGGCCGAGAAAAGCTATGCGCCGGGCAAGGATGTTCGACCGCAATACGCCCACATCGTCCTGGCGGGCGCGCCCGGCGTGCGCGTTGATGACGCCGGCAAGCGCGTCGTGTTCACCAATGGTGCGCCGATCGAACTGGAGAGCGAAATCGTCGTTCCGGAGAGCTGGAGGCTCGTGATCGACCGCGGCGCCGAAATCCGCATGCGCCGCGGCGGGTTGCTTCGGGTGGAGGGAGATCTGGATATCCGCGGCACCGCTGCCGAGCGCGTGCGGGTCTCGGTGGAATCTCACAAGGATGAATATGGCCGGGAATATTGGGGCGGGCTGCTCGTATACAAGGGGCGGCTGCACATGGAACATGTGGATGTCACCGGCGATCAATCGGTTCCGTTGCACAACCGGCAGGATTTTCGCGGCCTGACCGGCTGCGTGACGGTCTACAAGGGCGAGGCGGTGATCCGCGACGTCGTCTACGACGATCTTCAGTGCGAGGATGCGCTCAACGTGATCGACAGCCCGCGGACGATGATCGAGCGCAGCACATTCAAGAACAGCGCCTTTGATGCTTTCGACGGGGACTTCAGCACGGTGGTGATACGGGACACCGATTTTGAGTCAACCGGCAACGATGCCGTCGACGTTTCCGGAAGCAAGCTGGAAATAGACGGCGGCAGCTTCCGGAAAATCGGCGATAAGGGCGTTTCGGTCGGCGAAGAATCATCCGCGGAAATCAGAAACATCACCGTATCCGACGCGCAGTTGGGAGTGGTCGCGAAGGACAAGTCCGACGCTCTCGTCGAGAACGCCAGCTTCGAGGACATAAGGCAGGAGGTTTATTCCGCTTACATCAAGAAGGCGGAATATGGCCCGGCGACGATCACCGTGAAGGGCTCGCAAATCGCGGAGGCCGCGTCGCTGTACACGCGCGAAGAAGGCAGCCGTGTCGTGATCGACGGGAAAGACATGCCGCCCAATCAGGAGCGCACATCTCACCTGCCGAGCCTTGAGGACATGCTCCTTGAACGCTATCAAACGAATTGAGTTCAAGTTTCCGTTACGCCATGGGGCGCTCAGCCTGGTTGAGCGCAATCTGGTCGCGGCCGTGCCATCCCTGGTGCGTCCATATCCGCAGCGCACGATCCATTCCGTTTACAGAGACAGCCTCAATCAGCAGGACTATTTTGACAATGTCGCGGGGACGACGCCGAGGCAGAAAGTGCGCCTGCGCTGGTATGGCGAAAATCGCAATGTTTCGGCACTGGAGATAAAAGAGAAAAACGTGCGCGTGACCTGGAAGCATGTGCTGAAGATCGACAACGGACGGGATGTTGCTGATGTTTTGAATAATCCTCTTGGCGTGTGCTCCGACGAGGTCGACAGGATATTTAAAGGTGCCTTGAATAAAAGGCCGTTGTCGATGTTGTATATCAGATACGATCGCAAATATTTTACGACTTCACGCAATATCCGCTTCACGATCGACACCAATATACAATTTTCCGACCCCGCCCATATGGCCTTGAAAATACGGTCACCCGTCGCCGGCGTTTTGGAAGTGAAGTTTCCGGTTGAGTTGGAGGAGGAAGCGGCTTCTTATGTTCAGAAGCTTAATCTGCAATACCTTCGCCATTCGAAGTACGTGATCGGCATGGATTGCTTGTATTACTGATGCGGCGCTTGCGCCGCTCCGCGGAGAAGGGACGGTCACGAAAATTCATGCCGGGTCGAGCGCAACCCGGGCTTACGACAATTTGAGGATGCGGCCGAGCTTGAACGTGTCCCGGCATTCGTCGGCGACGATCAGCCCGTCGGCATAGGCGATGTGGTGGTGCCGCGCCGAGGGCTCGCTCGAGACATGGGCGAAGTCGTCGATGGGCGTCTCGGCATAGGCCGTTTCCGACAGCTCCTCGATCATGCTGAAGGCAACCGACTCGCCGTATTTCTTGCCCTGCACCTGGCAGCAGCGGACCGGACGGCCGTCGGGCGCGGTCAGGAAGCCGCCCGCCATGCGTGCCCGGCGCGCATCGACGATGACCGGGTTGCGGGCGTGCGGCAGCCAGGGTCCGTCGATCGGATGTTCGCTGTGGAATACGTGCAATTCGTTGCGATGGTCGGCAAATCCGCTGCGGTCCATGTTGGTGAACAGCCACCATTTGCCGTTCCAGTTGAGCAGGCTCGTATCGACGGCGCTCAGATTCTCCATGATGTTCTTTTCTTTGCGCCAGACGCCGGGGAACTCGACGCATTTCCAAAGCTCGATGGTCCGGTTCCGGCTCGTCTCCGGGACCATGTAAAGCGAGCCGTCAAGGCTGAACAGGAACGGGTAGGAGAGGTGGTGCGGCTCGTCCAGCACCCTGTGCACGGGCGGCGCCACCGCCCGCGGCGCGGCGGCGGGATTGCTGACCTCGATGTAGGAAATGACGCCGCGGCGCTTCGCGTAGAGATACTCTTCGAAGAAGATGTAGCACTTGCCGTCGCGCCGGACGAGAAACGGGTCCGCCCAGTAGCTGTGCGGGGGCGGATCGATGACCATGGGAGAAGTGGACGCGGGGCCCTGCGGCGTTGCCTCGACCAGCAACACCCGCCATCGGTCCTCGAACACCATCCTGCGCATGGCCTCAAGGACGACGCGGCCGCCGTTGAGGATCGGCGCCGTCAGCGCCTGGAGGACGCCAGGAACGGTTTTTTGCGGGCGCCCCCGGCCTGCCTCGGGCACTCGCGGCCCGCGCCCGGCGCTTGGCCGGGTCTTGCTCACTTGCTTCAGCGTATCGGCAAGTAGCCAGGCCACCTTGTGGCTGAGCAGCATGGCGTTCAGGTTCCACGACCAGCGGAAGATGCAGTAGCTGCCGCTTGCGACGGTAAGGGCGTCGGGTGCGTCGTTGGAAGACGCCACGAGCCGGACGGTGCAGATCGGTTCGTTGCGGTAGAACTCCCAGAACCCGAAGGGTGTGACCTCGTCATAGCCGCCGTGCTCTGTGCACAAGGTCCAGACCCCGTGCCGCGCCATGTCTCCCGGTTCGGCGCTTGAAAGCGCGCAGCCAAGGTCGAGAATGACATCGAGTGAGGCCGCCCTGATCGCTGCGGCGGCCTTCTCGTCGGCGGCGCGGTCCGCCCCTTCCGCCCACGTCACCGTCGGCAGCCCGGCGAGCGCGGCCAGGCTTTGGGCGCCCACCGGCTTGTTGTCCAACATCTCCATCGAGATGTCGCCGCGCACCCGGCTGCGGCCGAACAGGCGGCGGGCAAGGGCGCGCTCCGCCGCATCGATCGAAGACCAGATTGCGTGCGCGGGCCGGCCAGTCGGCCCTTGCGGCGCGGCAATGACCAGCGCCAGCGAAACGCCAGGATCGTCCTTGAGGCGGTCGACGAAGGCGCGCTGCCAGCCGGCGACGCGGCCGCCTTCGAGCAGGAGCCCGACGCGCATCGGCCGGCCGCGCGTCTCGCCTTCAGGCCGTTCATCGGCTACCGGTGGCATTGGGCCTTCTCCTTATGCCGCCTGCCCCAAGTCATGCCTTGCGGCCGCAAGAGACCGGACCCGCGTCGCCGCCCTGTCCGCGCGCCATGCCGCGTGCATAGGATTTCGCAGCGCCTGCGTCGAGGCATTTAATTGCCGTCGGTTGCCTCTTTGATGCGCCGCAGGAGCTGGACCGTATGCACGATCGCCGGCATGGGATCGCTCAGGCTCCAGACGGGAAAATCCGTTCTGCGATGCAGGATGCTGCGCAGCCAACCCAGGAAGCTCAGCTCGCCCCGCGCGCGGAGCTGCCTGAAGGCGAGAAAATCGTGAAGCGGATACAGCATCCTTCTGAATTGCTCGTACTGGTCGAATTGCGGCCGGGGCTGGCCGGTCAGATGGCAATATATGATCAGGTCGATCGGCGCGCCCACATTGACGATCAGCCTGTGCGGGGCCGTGAAGCGAGGGTTGACCTCGATAACCTTCAATTGTCCGTCGCGCGGATCGCGCTTGAATTCGATGATGCCGAGCCCTCGGAACCGGATGCCCTCGAAGAACTTGCGCCCGAGCTCCGCCGTCTCCGGTAGCCACTCGGTGATGTGGTAGCAGGCGCCGCCCCGATTGACGGGGTGGCGGCGCACAACCCGCTTGGTGAGATGCAACAGGGTCCGCCCGGACCCGTCGATATAGGTGTAGTAGCTGCTCGTCAGGTCGTCGGGGCCGGGGATCATCTCGACGACCATGACCGCCATGCCGTGCTCGTGGGCCAGGCGCACCTTTTGGACGAGCTCGTCGAAGCTGTCCTCGATGATGAAAAGCTTGCGGCCGAAGACGCGGAAGAACTTGTGCGACAGGATGGGCTTCACCATGACCGGGAAGACCACCTCGCCGCGCAGCCGCTCGGCATCGGCGATGCTCCGAATCTTCCAGAAATTGGGCACCGGCACTCCGGCGGCGCGGGCGAGCTCCAGCGTGCGCATCTTGTCGAGCATGGCGTGCTGGATTTCCGGCACGGAATCGTCGAGCAGATAGTGCTCCTCGAGCTCCCGATGATGATCGGCCATGAACTCGATCGCCTCGTCATTGCATGCAAAGACGATATGTCCGTGCAGACTGCCATTGCCGGGCGGCAGCAGCAGCTCATTCCAATACGTGTCCGCCGACCGGCCGGGCGGAACGGGGAAGCTCTGTCGGCAATAGCGCGATCGCATCGCCATGCAGCTTGCCGTACCGCTGACGCGCACCGCGATGCCGTGGCTGCCCAGGTGGCGCGCCACGGCGAGCGCATTCTCCTGCCCGCCGAGGAGCAGAACCGGCGTCGACGTGTCCAGCCCCATCACGTCGTCACGGCGCCGTGACGCCTTGGGAGCAGGTGAACGGACCCTGGCGCAAAAGAGCGCATCGTCCGGCATGCCGGGCAAGAGGCCGATGATCGTCGTCGAACTATCGTGAGCAAGGCGAACACTGGCTGGATTTCCGCTCCGAGCATTTGCTACTGACGTTGCGCGCCGCCACGTGCCGGTTCGATTGTTGACGGCTACCTCGTTTTCGATCGTCCCATGGCATTGTTCCGTTGAAGCCGTTTTCGCGACTTCACCAGGGCGTCGCAATGGCATAGGGGCTGGAAAGCTCCTCAAGATCGCTGCGCGCCTGCCGGTCCAACGGGATGCCGTTTGCCAAATAGTCGCCGTAGTATTGCCAGCGCACCATGCCGGGCAGCCGCACCTGCCCGTCGGGCGCTGAATCCGCCAGGATCTGCTCGAGCTGGTCCAGGCGCTCGAAATAGGTCGCAAGCGGCATCAAGCGCGATATGTCGAGCGCCATCAGGAAATGGCCGATGTCGGCGCTGCGGGTGAAATCGCCGAACATCGAGGCGACGCCGAACGATACGCCAGCTCCGGTGATGACGCCGCTCAGGATTTCGACCATCAGCGCCAGGCCATATCCCTTGGCCCCGCCAAGCGGCAGCAGCGCCCCTTCGCCGACCCGGGCAGGGTCGGTGATCGGCTTGCCTTCGGTGTTGATTGCAAGGCCTTCGGGCAGCGGTTTGCCGGTGCGCAGATGATCGCGTACCTTGGAGCCCGCAAGCGCGGCGGTGGCCATGTCGAAGAGCAGGCTCTTGCCATCGCGGCGCGGCACCCCAAAGGCGAGGGGGTTGGTGCCGAATACCGGCTTGATGCCGCCATGCGGGACGACCTTGGGGAAGGCATTGCTCATCACGATGCCGGCCATGCCGGCCGCAGCGGCCAGATGCACCATATAAGCGCCGGTTCCGAAGTAGTTGCTGTTGCGCACGGCTACGATGCCGACGCCTGCTTCGCGCGCCAGGGCGATGGCCCGCCGCATGCCGAGTTCGGCGACGTACTGGCCGAAGCCGGCGTCGCCGTCGAGCCGCTCCATGGAGGGTGACGCGGGCTCGAATGTCGGGTGGCAGGGCGCGCGCAGGAGGCCGAGCCGCAACCGCTTCATTTGGATCGGCAACCGCCGGACGCCGTAGTTGCGGCGGTTGACGAGATTATTCCAGATCATGTTTTCCGATACGCAGAGAACCTGCTCTTCGTCGGCGCCGTGCGCGCGCATGATGTCCTGTACGTAGGACCTCAGAGCGTCTGCGGCGACGCGATCGTTATCCATCGGTCATCCCCTTGATTCTGCGCAGTGTGGAAATCGCGAGCGCAAGCGACGGCATAGGATCGCTCACGCTCCAGAACGGCAGGTCCGTCCGGCGGTGGAGAACGCTGCGCAGCCATCCCGCGAAGGTCAGCTCTCCCCGCGCGCGGAGCTGCAGAAAGGCGCGAAAGTCGCGCGGCGGATACCAAAGCCGTCTGAATTGCTCGTACTGCTCGAATTGCGGCCCGCGCTGGCCGGTCAGATGGCAGTATATGATCAGGTCGATCGGCGCGCCGACATTGACGATCAGCCTGTGCGGGGCGGTGTAGCGGGCGTTGACCTCGATCACCTTCAATAGGCCGTCGCGCGGGTCGCGCTTGAATTCGACATTGGCGATCCCGTGAAACCGGATGCCTTGCAGGAACTTGCGTCCGAGCTCCGCCGTCTCCGGCAGCCACTCGGTGATGTGGTAGCTGGCGCCGCCCCGATTGACGGGATGGCGGCGCAGGACGCGCTTGGTGAAATGGTAGAGATGCCGGCCGGACCGGTCGAGGTAGGAAAAGTAGCTGCTCGTCAGGTCGTCGGGACCGGGGATCATCTCGACGACCATGACGTCGAGCCCGTGCTCGTGGGCGAGGCGCACCTTTTCGGCAAGCTCCTCGAAACTGTCCTCGATGATGAACAGCTTGCGGCCGAAGACGCGCGAGAATTTGTGCGACAGGATGGGCTTCACCATGACGGGAAACGCCACCTCGTCGCGCATCCATTCGATGTCCGCGCCGCGCTCGGTTTTCCAGAAATTGGGCACCGGCACGCCGGCGGCGCGGCCAAGCTCCAGCGTGCGCATCTTGTCGAGCATGGCGCGCTGAAGGTCGGGCACGAAATCGTCGAGAAGGTAATGGCGCTCCAGCTCCTGCCGGTGGCCCGCCATGAACTCAATCGCCTCGTCATTGCATGCAAAGACGATATGTCCGTGTAGACCGCCATGGCCGGGCGAGAGCAACAGCTCCTGCCAATATTCGCCCGTCGGCCGGCCGCGCGGAACCGGGAAGCTCTGCCGGCAATAGCGCGATCGCATCGCCATGCAGCTGGCCGTACCGCTGACGCGCACCGCGATCCCGAGGCCGCCCAGGTGCCGCGCCACGGCGAGCGAGTTCTCCCGACCTCCCAGGAGCAGAACCGGCGTCGAAATATCCAGCCCCATCACACGATCACAGCGCCATGACGCCCTGGCGCGTCGTGAACATGTGCTCGAGCAGGCGTTCGGCGACTGGAGTCGCATTGTCGGGCTCGGCCACCAAATAATGATGATGAATTCCCGGCGTCGTATTGACCTCGTTGAATCGTCCGTCGCTGTTAGACAATGGCAGCGAGATGTCCGAGCACATCCAGTCGAGCCCGGCAAAGCGCACCCCCAGCGCCTTGACGAGATCGGCGCCGGCTTCGATCAGATCGGGGTGGACCTGATCCTTGACGGTGTGGTTCTCGCGCGCGGCGTTGGCGTTGATCGCCTGCTTGACAACGATGACTTCGCCTTCCGCCGGCCGGCTGCCCGGCCGCAAGTCTTGCGCCCTGAGCTTGTTGCGGCAGTCGCGGTCGAGCAGCAGCGGGTTCATGGCGGTGAACGGTTGCCCCTTGAGGCGCCGCTTGTTCTCCTCCTTGATGAGCTGCCGGATCGTGTGCCGTCCATCGCCGGTGACGGTGGGCGGATCGCGGCGGATCGCGTCGATGAATTGTCCGTCCAGATAAAGCAGGCGGTATGAGTCGCCCTCGATCTGCTCCTCGACGAGCAAGTGCTCGCTGGAGCGCGCCGCAAGACGCGAGGCCTTCTTGAGGGCGGCGAGGCTGGTGATGCCGGTCGAAACGCCGCGTCCGCCGCCGGTGCCGCTCGCCGGCTTGACCACCACCGGCCCGTTCTGCCGGGCCATGAAGGCCTTCGCATCTTCGAGCGAGCTCAGCGTGTAGGCGCAGGAGTCCGGCACCTTGGCGCCCTTCTCGCGCATCAGCTCATAGGTCAGAATCTTGTTGCCCATGATGTTCAAGGTGAGCTGATCATCCAGCATCACGCGGGATTGCTGGACGACGGTCGTCAACCCATCGCGGCGGAGGCGGAAATAGCCGAACTTCCAATGCTCGAAGTCGGCTCCGACATTGCGCGCCGCCGTCTGCCACAGTTCGGTATAGAAGCGCTTGCGGACCTCGCGAAACTGCAGGATTTGGTAAACCATCGGCAGATCGAGATAGAATTTCGACCGGTGGTAGAGACTGAGAATCTGCCGGTAGGGGATCACAGCGACGCTCATTCGTTCTTGCCTTCATAGAGCGGTCTAAGGTGTCCGACCCGTGGAGTGGGCCCGCTGAAGCGCCTAGCCATGATTCACTCTCGCCATCAGGGCTGTTTGAGCGTCGCGGGTGCGGGCTGCCGGCGGTCCCGGATGATCTTGTCGAAGATCTTGAGTTCGAGCTCGACCGCGTGCTCGAGCGAATTGTTCTTGCGCACGAAGGCGCTGGCTCTGCGGCCGATTTCCGGATCGATGGAGGCCAGCACCTCGCGCAGCTTGCGCTCGATCGCGTCGGCGTCGAAGCCGTCGATATGATGGCCGGTGACCCCGTCCTCGATCAGTTCAAGCGCGCCATCCGTCCGCGTCACCACGCAGATCAGGCCCGACGCCATGGCCTCGATCAGCGCCTTGGGCATGCCTTCGCGGGTCGAGCACAGCACGAATATCGTGTGGTCGTGGTGGGCGCGCATCAGCTCGCTGTTGGGCACGACGCCCTTGAAGCTGACCGTCGCTCGGCAGGCCCGCGCCGTCGCCTTCAATTCTTCTTCGAGCGGTCCGAAACCATAGATGTCGAGGGGTACGCCGAGACGGCCGCAAGCGAGAATGAGGTTGGCGATGTTCTTCACCTCGTTCAGCCGGCCGACGAACAGGAGCGGCTTGTCGGCGGCGTAGTCGGTGATGGGCGTAAATCCGGTCACATCGACATAGCTCGGCAGCACGGTGACCTTCTCGCTTTTCCCGGAGCCGGCGTAATAGGTCTGCATGGCGCGCGAGGTCACCGCCACATGGTCGGCAAAGCGGACGAGCAGCCTCTCTATGGCCAGCGCCATGACGTACTTGACTTTCCGGCCCTCGGTCTTGAACCGGATCGAAAGCGGATAGCCGAGCCTGAACAGCAGCGGTTTTCCGGTGATCAGCTTCGCGATCAACCCGGCCCAGGCACCGCTCACCTGCTGCGTCCTGAGCGCCGTCGCCTGCGAGATCACGCGATAGTGCAGGATGGGACCGATGATGGAGTAGATGACCGCGCCGCGGCGCGAGCGCAGAAAGCGCGGCGGCGTCAAGGCCCGGATGTTCTCCGGTACGCCCTTGTTGCGCTTGAGTTCAGCAAGCTTGTCCTGGTCGCGGTCGTCGTAGGTGAAGTAGTAGACTTCGTCGAAACTGCCGCTTTCGAGGAATTTCTCGTATTGGACCATATTCCTCAGAAGAAGACCAAATCGTTCGCCTTGTCCAAACGAACCTCCGAGATCAATGAACAAGATCAGTCTTCTCATGGACCCCAACTCTTTTCGAGAGCAGCGTGGTGGTCGTCATAATGAGGAAGTCGCGGAGCGGGTACGACGCGGCACAAAGCAGGAGGGCATATTCACCGCCTTGAAGGACCGAAACGAACAGATAGGAGACAACGAGGATCGCGGTCGTGACATTGACGATGGCGGGGATGATGACGGTGGAGTGCTTATAATAAATCGATGAATATTGAATGATGACGCCGACAGCATAGACGCCGAGGCCGGCGACGACAACGGCGGCGAGCGGATAGGCGTCCATATACTTGGCGGCGAGGACGTACGTGAAGTACCATTCCATGAGCAGCGCGGCGACGATGCCGATGCCGGTCAGCACGATGAGGGAAACGAGCAGCAGCCGTGCGTCGGGCCGCCGCGTGACCAGGATCGGGAAGTAGATCGCCAGCGTCGGCTTGACCAGGTGCAGAAACAGCCGCCCGGTCGACACGCCGATGGCGTAAAGGCCGAGCGCCTCGAGGCCGAAGAAGTAGGAAATCAGGAACTTGTCGGCGCTCTCCATCAACAGCGGAAACAGGCCGCTGCCGCTGAGCTGAATGCCTTCGCGGATATAGGTGCGCGCGTTCGGGTTGGCCTGCTCGAAGGTTTCCGGATGCCGCGTCAGGTAGAAAATGTGATAGCTGGCGATGGCGATCGAATAGGCGATCAGGAATACGGCGACCGACATCCCGACCCGGGTCGCGACGAGCGCGAGCACCACCAGGGTGCCGTATTTGGTCACGCTGTACAGCGCGTTGAGGGAGAATTGCTTGCGCGCCTGGTTGATCTGCGCGTACATGTCGGTGGGGTAGGTCAGCGGCAGCAGCAGGGCGCCGGCCAGCACCGGCAGCCACAGCTCGTTGCCGCGATCGTAGAATATGGCGGCCCACACCGCGCCGGCGACGATCCCCGCCAGCGCCCAGCGCATCCGGTTGAACAGCAGCGGCCGCACGACGCCCGCATCGCCCAGCACCAGATACTTGACGACAATCTTTCCGGTGTCGGTCAGCGTGAAGATGCTGAGCACGCCCATGATCGAAAGAAACAGCCTGAACTGGCCTCCGGCGGCCAAACCGAAGGCGCCGGACAGCACGAGAATGATGATGTAGTTGGACAGCCCCGACGACAGCGACGCGATCAGCGTCCACGGGGCATTGAACAGCGTGTATTTAACGAGGGACTGCGCCTGCGCTCTCATGCTTCCACCGTCCTCGGGCGCCATCGCTATACACCGTACTCGTCGCGGAACCATGCCGCGGAGCGCTTGCCGCCGTCTGCCGCCGCGACGGCATCCGCATCGGTCTGCGGGACGTTGTTCCGCGCCCGCCGCGGGCGGCGATCGCAACAGCGCCTCATATGGCCGGGGCCCGGCACATCGGGCCCGCGGTCCCGCCGCCCCTTGCGCGTCTTGCAGCCGATAAAGCCGGCAACGCCTGTTGCGAGACTATGCATGCGAAACGGCCCTGGTCACAGCCTTCTATGGCTCTCGTTCAAGGGGAGCACGCCCTTGATATCGTAGATAAGGCCGTTTGGCTTGAGCAACTTGGCGATTTCCGCCCGGTCGCCGTTTCGGATGTTGTCGTGATTGACGGCGAACACGAGAACGTCGAACGGGCCGGCGGGAAGCTCGTTCAGCACCTGGATCCCGTACTCCTCGCGGGCCTCCGACGGATCGGCCAGCGGATCGTAGACTTGCGTCTCTATGGCGGCGTCCTGGAGCCAATAGACGAGGTCGGCGACTTTGGTATTGCGCAGGTCGGGGCAATTCTCCTTGAAGCTAAAGCCCATGACCAGCACGCGCGCATTGCTGACGTCGAGCTTGCGCTGCAGCATCGTCTTCACGATGTCGGCGGCGACGAAGGACGCCATGCCGTCGTTAATGCGTCTTCCGGCGAGAATGATGTCGGGGTGGAAGCTGATCGATTCGGCCTTGAACGTCAGATAGTAGGGATCGACGCCGATGCAGTGGCCGCCGACGAGACCGGGCGAATATTTGTGGAAGTTCCACTTGGTGCCTGCGGCCTGCAGCACCTCCCGCGACTCCAGGCCCAGCTTCTTGAACAGCATCGCCAATTCATTGACGAGCGCGATATTGACGTCGCGCTGAATGTTCTCGATCACCTTGGCCGCTTCTGCGACCCGGATCGAGCTTGCCCTGTAGGTGCCGGCGGTGATGATCTCGGAATAGACGGCATCCACCAGGTCGGCCGCTCCCGGCGTCGACCCGGACGTGATCTTGACGATATCCGGCAGCCGGTGCTCCATATCGCCGGGGTTGATGCGCTCCGGCGAATAGCCGGCGAAAAAGTCGGTGTTGAACTTCAGGCCAGAGGCGCTCTCCAGGATCGGGACGCACACCTCCTCCGTGGCGCCCGGATAGACGGTTGACTCGTAAACGACGATATCGCCGCAGCGGAGCGTGCGGCCGACCGCCTCGCTGGCGCGCTGGAGAGCGGTCAGGTCGGGCCGTTTGGCCTGGTCGATCGGCGTCGGTACCGAGACGATATAGAAGTTGCACTGCTTGAGACCGTCGGGGTCGGCGGTAAAGCTCAGATCCCGGGCGGCGGCGAATTCCTCTGCCGTGACCTCGTGCGTGCGGTCGAAGCCGCGTGCCAGCTCCTCGATGCGTTTCGCCTTGACGTCGAATCCGATGACCGGAAACCGCCGCGCCATATACACGGCGATCGGCAATCCGACATAGCCGAGGCCGACGACGCCGATGCGGACGTCATCCAGTCGAGAGGGTGCAGTCATCGGGTGCTCCGTAAAAGAGCGCGAATGGCAGGCTTGCGCATTCCGCTTGATGCCTTGTCCGTTCTTTTCCTTCGGCCACGCGAAACAGCCGCTTGCGCGCAACGATCGTTATTCCGTTCCGTTTCCTCCGGCCGCGCGCCGCGCTGCTTTGTCGACAGAGGATTTGCGGTCTTGCGATCGGTTGGGCGCCGCATGAGAGAGAGCGACCGCGGGGGCATCATAGCCGTGCCGTCCCCCCTGAACTTGGTTCATCCTCCGACCCCTATGACCGGAAACCGCTCTAGTCTTCCGGAGAAGGCATGACGCGGAGCACGTCGTCCGGGCACAGCGGGGTCGACTCCGTGGCCTCCAGGATCTTCTGCTTTTTGCCCATATTGCGAACGATGTCATATTTCATCGTCGACGATCGAATCGACGAACTATTGTTTACGGGAATGCTGGTCAGGCTCTCGATGATCCGTTTGGAATAGCGGATGCTCAGTTCGTTCGATGCAATCTGCGCTTCCACGGTGTTGATTTCCTGCTCCAGATTCAGCGAACGGTTGACCTCCAGCAGGCTCAGGTCCCGTTCGGCCGTCACGAGGTCGAACTTCGCCCGCGCGATGCGCGCGACGGTATCGCGCTCACCCGCCTCCAGGTTCGCCATGACGCGTTGCAGCGTGAGCAGGTCTCCGCGACGGCTCAGACCCTTTTTCAGCAGGTCCTCCGAAATCGCCTGCTCTTTTCGCGCCAGCTCGACCTGCTGCAGCATGGCCTTGTGCTGCTCCTCCAGTGAGGAGATCACTTCCTTGGCGAGCCGCACGCCGGCTTTGCGTCCCTCGGTCTCCTTTTGATAGGCGATGTTGCGTTCCCGCATCAGGCGCCTTTCCGCCGCCATGAGCTCCTGGACCCGGTCCGGCGACTCCAGTTCGACGAGCTTTTCGGGCGCTTCGATCGTCTCCTTGCCCTCGCGTTCCGCCAGCAGTCGGACGTGGCGGGCAAGATTCCTCTTGAGCTCGGCGTCGGCGGCGCCAAGCCTCGCGGCCTCACGCGACACATCGATGGACGGGCCCAAATTCAGGCCGGGACGGAAAAGCCCGCCGCTCAGCGCAACGGCGCGCAGCACGGTCAAACCCCGCGTATAGGGGTGGGGCCCCTGCGCGTTGACCAATCCGATGACGTAGAAAGGACGCCGTTCGACGACCTCCAGGCCGAGGCTCGTGGTGAGACCGGCAATCGCTTGAAAGCTGGCGTGAATGGCCTTCTCGGTCTCGACGAGATCCTTGCCCGCGACCGGGATCAGCCCGAGTAGCGGCAGGGAAATGCGGCCGTCTTCCCGGACCCGGAACTCGCCGGACAAATCGGGCCGTTGGTAGAGCGATATTCTGAGGAGATCGCCGATGCCCAGCACGTATCCGTTCGCATTCGCGCTCGGGTTTCCGTCCGCCTCGGACCCGGCCCAGCACGCCGCCTCTCCAGCGGCCTCCCCGGCAGTTTCTCCGGAAGTCTCCGCAGAAGCCTCGGCAGGAGCCGCCCCCGCAACGGGGTCGGGCGCGGCCGTCTCGGCGGGGCTTTGCGCCGAAACCCCGGCTGCGAGCATGGTGGCGGAAAAAGCGACGATCGAGCCGGCAAGCAAACGCCGGAACGTTCGAGTGAGATCGTGTTTATGCACGGTCACAAGACTACCTCCACCTAAAGCGCCGGTCCGGGAACAATCGCGGCCAGGCGCCAAAAGACGTTGGTGCGCAGCCAGATATGGCACAAGCTCAACTTAGACAAGGGGCAACATTGCTGCCCCGCTATGCGGAGTAAACCGAGAAGCTGGATTATCCTTAATCCGGCAGCTCGGGCATGGGCCCCTGTTTGTCCGGGATGCGACGGATCGATCCGGCGCCTAGGGTGCGCCGGCTGATTTCGGGTGTCAATTCGCTTCGATAAGGGCCGTGACTCATATGACATTGCCCAAGTCCGGTTTGCCGTCATCGCCCATCGCCGACTTGCGGGCGGGCGGCCCGTTGGCCTTGATTTCCCGAAGCCAGGTTTCTTCTTGGCGGTATTGCGCGATGCCGCAGCAAGACCCGCGAAAAGCTACCTGCAGTCTTTTCCCTCGAACGGCACGGTGAATATGTTTCCACGGCTCGCCGCCGCGGGGGACAGCGTTGCGGATGACGCCGGCAACGATGCAACCATCGGAGAAAGCTCGAAGATCCTGTAAACGCCTCGCTCTTCCAAGACGAGACGTAGAGCCGGCGGACATGAGTCCGGCGGGCACGTCCAAAGAGGCGAGACCCCGGGCCGCGTCGGCATATAGGTCCGATCGAGCAGCAGGTATCTGAGGCCCTTCGTCTGCATGTAGTCGATGATATCGTCAGGAGAGCTTCTCGGCGCAGCGCAAGCCGATTTGGCGGCGAACGGGGCGCGACGGCCGTTCGCGTAATACATGGCCACCGCCGGCCGTCTGAGCGAGATCACGTTCACCGGGCGCTCGGCGGCAAGCGCGGAGAGCGCGATCGAGGCCCTTTGCAGCGGGTAAATCTCCGATGCGCGGCGCCAGATGGAAATGTTCCAATAGCCGTCGAGCAGGATCAGCGGCAGGGCGACACTGAAGGTCAGGACGCGCCAATCCGCCTTCTGCGCCGCGGCCGGTCGGCCGGCGAAGGTCCATCCGAGCAGCACGACGGCGCCGATGATCACGAATGCGCTGTGCGGCGTGAAAAACCTTGATCCGGAGACGAAGTAGGCCATCGGAATGACAGGGGACAGCATGAACAGGCAAAATCCGATGGGCTCCCATAAGTCGGAAACCCGATCGAGCCTGATCGGCGGTTTCCGGAACCCGTCGCGCCACGCACAGGCGGCAACGAACAGGACCACCGCGGCGAGCACGGCGATGTTTTCCCCGATCAGATATTTGGCGTAAGCGGCCAGGTTCTTCAAAAACCTGGGAATGTCTTCCCGCAGACTGGTCTCGACCTCGGCCACCCTGAGGTCGTATCCCAAGGTCGGCGCCTCTGCCTCGGTCTGAATGCTCAGGAGGTAGAGGTCCCGCCGCAGGAATTCATTGTCCTCGCCTTCCTGCATCGTCACCTGGCCGTCCACGACGTTCGAGGCGGCCTTGGTCGTCAGGGTGAATTCGCCGACATGGCGCGAGAGAAACCCCGCATAGGGCGCGTAGACGGCGGCCAGCGGCGCGACGTACACGAAGACGTATAGTGCCAGTTGGCCCGCGAACTTGAGCGAAAGGCGCGGCGAGGGCTGCCTGATGGCGAGGTCGAGAATCAGGAAACCGAGCAGGGCCGCCGCGATCCCCATGCCTTCGGGGCGCGTCAGCATGGCCCATCCGCCGAAGGCGCTGGCGACGATGAGGTTATGCGGATTGCGTCTCGGCTGGCGGATGAATCTGAGAACGAAATATCCGGCGCCGCTGATCGCGGCCATGTAGGCGACCGTCGACGCGCCGACCGCCGTGACGCCCATGATGAACGCGTTCGAGACCAGGAACAGTGGGGCCAGAAGGGCGAATGTGCGGGACACGTAAAAGCGGCACATGAGGTAGGCGAAGAGACAGGTGAGCAGCAGGAAGGCCACATTGGCGATGACGCCGGCCTGCACCAGTTCGAACCCGGCCAGGTGAAGCGGCAAGGCGGCAAGGCCGTAGCCGGGCGGAAAGATCAGCTCCGGCGTGCCGAAATAGGTGTAGCCGTGCCCCTCGGCCAGATTGGCGGCCGGAATGAGATAGTGGAACGTGTCGCTGTGACCGGCCAGCCCGCGGGAGTCGTGGAGGGCGAAGTTTGCGACGAACAGGACGACGAAGACCGCCAATAGGATGCGTTCGAGCGTCGAATGGCTGGGTTTGCCCGCTATCCCGACATGCATGCAACTCTTCCCCTCGGCCATCCGGACCAAGTCCAGCCCGTATCCCTCCGCATCCATCCGCCAAGGGAGGGAAGCTATCCTAACCCCGGTCGGTTTTCCAGGATCGCGGCGTCAGGTCGGTTACCGGCCTGCCGGCTGCCCGTGCCCGGAATCCGCTTCTGGACCGGGATGAGGAAAAGCGGGAACCGGTTTTCCGCCCGCATCCTGCTCTATCTTATTAGAATCGATCACGTTTTATGATTTTGGATCGATTTGATGTGATCTGGGACCGCGGCCGCTTGCGCGCGGTGAAGTTCGATACGCCCTGATTGCGGTCCGTTGCGGCAAAGCAGAGATTGGCGATCTTAATGTCGAATGGGGCGGTCTTCTCGCCGTCCCAGTCTGAGTCATGGTCGAGGCAGCGCTTGGCGCCGCGCACCGCGGCCTGCGTGTTGGCGAGGACCGCGCGGGCAAGCTCTAGCGCCTCATGCATACCATTCTTGGCCGCGACGACGCGGTTGACGATGCCGAGCCGTTCGGCGTCTGCCGCCGTGACGGTCCTTGCGGTGAGAATGAGTTCCTTGGCGCGCGCCATGCCGATGAGCTTGGGCAGCTTGCGGCAGCCGCCGGCCGCCGGTATCAGCCCCCATTTCACCTCCGGCAGGGCGAACGTCGCATCCGGCGTCGCCAGGATCATGTCGCAGCACAGGGCGATCTCGAAGCCGCCGCCGAGGCAATGGCCCCTGACGAGCGCGATCGCGGGCTTCGTCTTCTGTTCGAGCTCGCGATACATCGGAAACAGTTCGCCCATGCGGAAGGCGTGCGCTTGCCTGTCGCTGAGCTTCTGCCGTTCCTTCAGATCGACGCCGACCGAGAAGGCCTTGGCGCCGGCGCCGGTCATGATCAGAAGGTCGATCGCATCGTCGGCCTCGACGTCGCGCACTGCCTCGCGCAGCGCCCGGATCAGGGCCATGTCGATGGCGTTGAGCGCCTGCGGCCGGTTGAGGGAGAGGACCGCGATCCGGTCGTCCCTCTTGTCGAGCAGCACCTCGCCCGCCATCGCGCCCTCGCCGTCCTTCACCCTTCGCGCCGGATAACCATGGCGGTGGTGACACCGCCGCCGCCGCAGATCCCCGCGACCCCGAGTTCCTTGTCGTTCCGGCGCAATATATTGTCGAGGGTGATCAGGATGCGGGCGCCGGAAATGCCGGTCGGATGGCCGAGGGCGATGGCGCCGCCATAAAGGTTGAGCTTGCCGCGGTCCCATTTGAGCGCCCGCTCGTTGGCGATGATCTGGGCCGCGAAGGCCTCGTTGATCTCGATGAAATCCATGTCGTCGAGGCTCATGCCGGCCTTCTCCAGCGCCAGGGGAACCGAGCGCGCAGGCCCGTCGCCCATGGTCGCCGGCTCGACCGCGGCCTCGGCCGCCGAGACGATGGAAAACAGGGGCGCAAGCCCCATCGCCTTGGCGTTGCCGCGGCTCGTCAACAGGATGGCGCAGGCGCCGTCGCCCATGGCGCAGGAATTGCCCGCCGTCACGCTGCCGTCGGCAAGAAACACCGGTTTCAGCTTGCTGAGACGCTCGAGATTGGTGTCCGGCCTGATCGTCTCGTCCCGCGCCACGGTCGCGCCGCCGGGGTTGCGCCGCGTCGGCGGTAGCTTGACCGGAACGATCTCGGCCTCGGTCAGTCCCTCGCCTTGGGCTTTCGCCGCCTTTTGCTGCGAGGCGAGCGCGAATTCGTCCTGCGCGGCGCGCGAGATGCCGTATTTCTGCACCTGGTTCTCGGCCGTCATGCCCATGCCGAAGCCGCACAAGGGATCGATGGTGTCGCTCCACGCGTCGGACAGCGTCTTGTCGCCGAGCTTGAAGCCCTCCCAGCGCACATCCTTGAGCAGATACGGCATGGTGCTCATCGATTCCATGCCGCCGGCAAGGACGATGCGGACGTTGCCGGACGCGATCTCCTGGCCGGCCAGCATCACCGCCTTCATCGCCGACGGGCAGGCCATGTTGACGGTCACCGCCGGCACCGCGGTCGGAATACCGCCCTTGACCGAGGCGGTGCGCGCCGGGTTGGGGCCGTTGCCCGCTTGCCGGCAATGGCCGAGGATGACCCGGTCGATCTCTTCTCCCGGCACGCCCGCCCGCTCAAGCACCGCCTCGATGACGGCGGCGCCGAGGTCGTAGACCGGCGTCTGCCGGAACGAGCCGCCGAAGCTGCCCAAGGCCGTGCGCGCGGCGGCGATCGCGACAATGTCACCGTCCATTTGTTTCCCCTCCCGCTCCGCTCAGAGGCCATAGACGCGGGCGGCGTTCGAATGGAGGATCTTTTCGGCGACCTTTTCCGTCAGCCCCAATTCGTTGCGGATGCAGGCGATCGATTCCGCGTGCAGCACCGCTGGGTAATTGGTTCCGTAAAGCACCTTGTTCTGCCCCCGCGTCTTCATGAACTGCACCAGGCCCGGCTCGAGATATTTCGGATGATGGGCGTCGATGCCGATATAGACGTTCTCGTGCTTCCAGGCGAGCGACATCATCTCTTCGGTCCACGGCCATCCGGTGTGGGCGCCGACGAGCTTCAGCTCGGGAAAGTCGAGGGCGACGATGTCGAGGTGGATCGGCCGGCCGAGCTCGTTCGGCATGTGCTCGGCCGAGTGGCCGACCTGCATGGAGACCGGCACGTTAAGCTCCACGCATTTGGCGTAGAGCGGATAATAGAGCCGGTGGTTCAAGGGGATGCCGTAGCCGTAGGTGTGGATATAGACGCCCTTGAAGCCCAGCTCCTTGACCGCCCGTTCGACCTGGCGCACCGCCTCCAGCTTCTTCAGCGGATTGAAGCCGGCAAGGCCGATCAGCCGGTCCGGGTGCTTGCCGATGGCGGCCGCGACCTCCTCCTCGGTGATGTCCCAGACCATGGTCCTGTTCTGATACGACATCATGCGGATGGCCGGGATCAGCGCCTTGTCGAGGCCGGCCTCGTCCATCATCGCAATGAAGTCGTCGACCGCGACGCCCTTGACCCGTTCCTCCATCCGCCACCATTTGATCAGCCGCGCGATTTCCGGCTGGCCGTACCAGTGCTTCTCGATCGCTTCCGGCGTGAACAGATTGCAGTGAAAATCGATGGCCATGTCCTGCCCCTTCCCTCTCCCGCGCGGCGCAGCCTAGTCCGGCTTCCGGCCTTAGGGAACCGTCGGCGCGGGCTGGTCCATCCGGCCCGCGTCGGCGGGACTGGACGGCCTCCCGGTCCTATGGGACCATCCGGACCGGAGCCGCTCGGGGGAAGGACCGGACCCCGGAGGAGTAACCGAGATGAGCCCATCCTCGCCCGCATCCAGCGAAGCGGCGCTGACGGCCGGCGTCGAGACCCGGCCGCTGTCGCCGGCGCTCGGGGCCGAAATCGTCGGCGTCGACTTGAGCGCCGAGATCCCAGACGGCGTCTTCGAGCAGATCCTCGATGCCTGGCACCGCCACCTCGTGCTCCTGTTCCGCGGCCAGAAGCTGAGCGAGGAGGACCAGGTGCGCTTTGCCGAGCGGTTCGGGCCGTTGTCGCGGATCCATACGCCGCAATTCGTCAAGACCCACCCGGCGGTAATGCAGATCTCGAACATCCGCGAGGACGGTAAGCCGATCGGCGCGCTGCCCGACGGGGAGATGCAGTTCCATTCCGACCAGTGCCACCAGGAGCGGCCGGCGACGGGCTCGCTGCTCTACGCCATCGAGGTTCCGTCCAAGGGCGGCGACACGCTGTTCGCGAACGCCTATCTCGCCTACGAGACGCTCGGCGAAACGGTCAAGACGCGCATCGCCGGGCGCAAGGCGCTCAACGTCTACGACTATGGCTCCGCCCCGACCAAGCGCGGAGCCGTCCTCTCCGCCGATGCGCCGGCTTACGCCCATCCCGTCGTCCGCATCCATCCCGCGACCGGGCGCAAGGCGCTTTACATCAATCGATTGATGACGCGCCGGATCGAGGGCCTGCCGGAGGCGGAAAGCGACGCGCTGTTGGAGGAGCTGTTCGCGCATCAGGAGCGCCCGGAGTTCGTCTACGCCCATAAGTGGCGGCCCGGCGACCTTTTGATGTGGGACAATCGCTGCGCGCTTCACGCCCGCACGGATTTCAGCCCCACCGAGCGGCGGCTGATGCGGCGGGTCACCATTCTCGGCGAAAAGCCCTTCTGACCGCGCGGGGGGTTGTGCCGCGCCGGCGCCGCCCCCGGGAAATTGAGCAAGGTCAACGCGAAAGGCAACCGCCACATGCTGTTATGGGCCGGGGCACGGGAGGAAGAGACATGGCCGACACGCGCACTGATGCAGACCGGCGCGCCGCCGCGACGCATGACGACCTCATCCACATCATCGGCGAGATCGACAACGGCACCGCGGCCGCGATCTTGGCGCTCGGCCCGACGGTGGCCGAGGTCGAGCAGGCCTTCATGTGGATTTCCGGCGAGGGCGCCGTGGTCGACCGCTCCGGCCATCCGCTCGCCGGCAAGACGGCCGCCATCGTCGACATCCTCGCCGCCGAAATGCCCGAGGAAGAGGAGGAGTAGCGGCCTTCTCGATTGCCGCTGCGGGGCGAGGCCGCAAATCATCCCCATCGTCACCCGCGGGCTCGACCCGGCAACGACGAAAATATCATTCCCCTCCCCCTTGACGGGCTATCGGATTCACACATCTTTTTGACTTCAATGATTCCAATAACTTATCTGCCCTACCTTAGGAGAAACGGTCAGTATCCGGTGCCTTCGCATTTGTTGGAAAGACTCGCTTTTTCGAAATGGC
>JAUYJB010000105.1 GCA_030688605.1 Hyphomicrobiales bacterium | reverse complement strand
GTACTCGAGGGACTTCGAGAACTTCTTGCCCTGCTCGAGGAAGACCGTTTCGGTGCTGTAGAAGTAGTTGAGCAGCTCCTCGGTGGAGTACCCGAGGGCGCGGAGCAGCACGGTCGCATGGAGCTTGCGGCGACGATCGATCCGAACGTGGAGGATGTCCTTGGGGTCGAACTCGAAGTCGAGCCACGAGCCGCGGTACGGAATGATGCGCGCGCTGTAGAGGAGCTTCCCCGACGAGTGCGTCTTGCCCTTGTCGTGATCGAAGAAGACGCCGGGAGAGCGGTGCATCTGCGAGACGATGACGCGCTCGGTGCCGTTGACGATGAAGGTCCCCTTCGAGGTCATGAACGGGATGTCGCCCAAATAGACGTCCTGCTCCTTGATGTCCTTGACAGACTTGGCGCCGCTGTCGGGATCGACCTCGAACACGATCAGCCGCAGCGTCACCTTGAGCGGCGCAGCATAGGTCATGCCGCGCTGCCGGCACTCGTCGACGTCGTATTTCGGCAGCTCGAACACGTAGTGAACGAATTCGAGCATCGCCGTCTCGGAAAAGTCGGAGATCGGGAACACCGACTTGAAGACCGCCTGCAGACCCTGATCGGGGCGTCCGCCGGTAGGCTCCTTGACCTGCAGGAACTGGTCGTAGGACTCCTTCTGGACTTCGATCAGATTCGGCATCTCGGCCACTTCGACGATCTTGCCGAAGTATTTGCGAACCCGTTTTCGGCTGGTAAAGGTTTCAGCCATCGTCGCTCCTCATCTGGTATTCAGCAGCCTTCCGAAACACAGGGCCTTCCTTCGGGAAAGCCGCCCGCCGGGACCGGGAAGGCGCGGCGCCTGCCTATCCCGGCGGTCCATTTCGCTATTTCAACTCGACGGACGCGCCGGCATCCTCGAGCTTCTTTTTCATTGCCTCCGCCTCGTCCTTGGAAACGCCCTCCTTGACGGGCTTCGGCGCGCCTTCGACCAGATCCTTGGCCTCCTTCAGGCCAAGCTGGGTGATGGCGCGGACTTCCTTGATGACATTGATCTTCTTGTCGCCTACCGCTGTCAGGATGACGTCGAAGGTATCCTTCTCCTCGGCCGCCGCCGCCTCGCCGCCACCGGGCGCGGCCGCTGCGACCGCCACGGGAGCCGCCGCCGAGACGCCCCATTTCTCCTCGAGCAGCTTCGACAGTTCCGCCGCCTCGAGCACGGTCAGGGTCGAAAGTTCATCAACAATCTTTGCAAGATCGGCCATTTTCTACTCGCTTTCGTCTGTTCGATCGGTTCTGGACCAGTGCCTTACGCAGCCTGCCCCTTAGCGCCATAAGCGCTAAGCACGCGGGCGACCTGAGCCGCCGGCGCCGACAGAATCTGGGCGATGCGGCTTGCCGGCGCAGAAAGCATGCCGACCAGCTTGCCCCTCAATCCGTCGAGCGACGGCAAGTCGGCTAGGGCCTTGACACCGTTGGCATCGAGCACGTCCGCCCCCAACGCGCCGCCCAGAACGATGAGCTTTTCGTTCTGCTTGGCGAATGCGACGGCAGCCTTCGGCGCCGCCACCGGGTCGTCGGAATAGGCGACCAGGGTCGGTCCTTGAAACAGGTCGACCGCCCCGGCGACGTCCGTGCCCTCCAGAGCAAGCTTTGCAAGGCGGTTCTTGACCACTCTCAGCTGCGCCCCGCCGTCGCGCATGCGACCCCTCAGGTCGTTCATCTGCTCGACGGTGAGCCCTGAATAGTGGGCCACGACGATGACGCCGGCTTTTTCGAACACGCCGTGCATCTCCGTGACGAACTCTCGCTTTTGCGCTCTGTCCACTGGCTCTCTCCGGTATGGCGGTTGAGGCTTCCAAGTGCCTCCACCACCGGTTGCACCAGCCGTCGCGGACCCTTGGCCGTCAAAGGCAAGGGCGCCGCAACGGCGCTCACCTGCCTGTCCGCCTTGCCCGGCACGCCGGGCTCGGCCAAGAGGTCCAACCGATCGCCGCGCCTTACTTCCGGTCCGATCGAACGCCCGATCGGGCCGAAGCGCGGATATCGTCTTGCCTCCCGTCTATGCAGGCCTCGATCTCATGACCCTTGAGTCGGTTCGATCAGGCTTAAGCCGCAACGCGCGGCACCTGCAGTCTCGGACAGGTCGAGGACAAACCGGCCGATATGCCCGGTCTGCCCTCGCGCTCCGCCTGGAACGCCAGGCGGAAACTCGTCAAATCGGGGCGATACGGCCGATCACCCCTGCAATACGCTCGCCGGCTCGATGCGGACCCCGGGGCCCATGGTCGAGCTGATGGCGAGCCTGCGCATATAGGTTCCCTTGGCGCCGGCGGGCTTGGCCTTCATCACCGCATCGGCGAGCGCCTTGACGTTCTCGACCAACGCCTGCTCCGTGAACGACGCCTTGCCGACGCCGGCATGGACGATGCCCGCCTTCTCGACGCGGAACTCCACCGCTCCGCCCTTGGCGCCTCTCACGGCCGCCGCGACGTCCGCCGTCACCGTGCCGACCTTCGGGTTCGGCATCAGGCCGCGCGGGCCCAGCACCTTGCCGAGCCGGCCGACCAGCGGCATCATGTCGGGCGTGGCGATGCAGCGGTCGAAATTGATCTCGCCTTTCTGAACCGTCTCCACCAGATCCTCCGCGCCGACCACGTCGGCGCCCGCTTTCTTGGCCTCGTCGGCCTTGTCGCCCTTTGCGAACACGGCGACCCGCACGGTCCGTCCGGAACCGTTCGGCAATTGGCACACCCCGCGCACCATCTGGTCGGCATGGCGAGGGTCGACGCCGAGATTGATGGCAACTTCCACCGTCTCGTCGAACTTCGCCTTGGCCCGCTCCTTGACCAGCTTCACCGCCTCGTCGATCGGGTAGGCCCGGCCACTCTCGATGCCCTCGCGGGCCGCTCTCATCCGCTTTCCGCTCCGTGCCATGGCGCCTACCTCACCACCTCGATGCCCATCGAGCGGGCGGACCCTTCGATAATCCTCATCGCCGCCTCGATCGTGGTCGCGTTGAGGTCCTTCATCTTGGTTTCGGCGATCTGGCGCACCTGCGCCGAGGACACCGCGCCGGCTATGACCCGGCCCGGCTCCTGGCTTCCCTTGTCAAGGCCGGCGGCCTTGCGCAGCAGATAGGCGGCCGGCGGCGTCTTGGAAACGAAGGAATAGGAGTGGTCGGCATAGATGGTGATCACCACCGGCACCGGCGCGCCTTTCTCCATGTCTTGGGTCGCGGCATTGAACGCCTTGCAGAACTCCATGATGTTGAGCCCGCGCTGACCGAGCGCAGGTCCGATCGGCGGCGACGGCGTGGCTGCGCCCGCCGGCACCTCCAGTTTCAAGTAGCCTTCAATCTTCTTCGCCATAACCTTCCCTTCCGACTTAGGGGCGGTGGTCCCGAGCCTGGGGCGTTGGCACCGCCCGAGGCCCTCCCACCAAAACCGAAACTAGAGCTTCTCCACCTGGCTGTATTCGAGCTCCACCGGGGTGGCGCGGCCGAAGATCGACACCGCCACCTTGAGTCGCGCGCGTTCCTCGTCGACCTCCTCTACGTGTCCGTTGAAGGAGGCGAAGGGGCCGTCCGCGACGCGCACCTGCTCGCCGATCTCGAATGTGATCGACGGCTTCGGCCGCTCGACGCCCTCCTGCACCTGCTGCAGAATGCGCAACGCCTCGTCCTCGCTGATCGGGATCGGCTTCTTGTCCGAGCCGAGGAACCCGGTCACCTTGGGCGTGTTCTTGATCAGGTGGAACGCCTCGTCGGTCATCTCCATTTTCACCAGCACGTAGCCGGGAAAGAATTTGCGCTCGGAACTGACCTTGCGCCCGCGCCGGACCTCGACCACCTCCTCCATCGGCACCAGGACCTCCTCGAACAGGTCCGACAGGCCGGCGGCCGCCGCGCGCTCGCGAATGGCGTCGGCGACCTTCTTCTCGAAGTTCGAGTAGGCGTGGACGATGTACCATTTCTTGCTCATCGCCCCGCTCCCGTCAGCGCCCAAGGACCATCTCCACGCCCCAGGCCAGAATCTGATCCGCGGCCAGGAAGAAGAGCGCGGCCAGCACCGCCATCACCAGCACCATCAGCGTGGTCACGGCGGTCTCCCGGCGGCTCGGCCAAGTCACCTTGGCGACCTCGGTGCGTACCTGCTGAATGAACTCAAACGGGTTCGTCTTGGCCATTTTTCCTCTGTCCGGACGCTGCGGGATCAAAGCCCGGCCGTGAGCGCCATGTTTTCTCCATCCACTCCTGGGGCTGGCAGGAGTGGAGGGACTCGAACCCCCAACCCCCGGTTTTGGAGACCGGTGCTCTAGCCAGTTGAGCTACACTCCTAAGGTTCAGACCCTGCTCCCGGCAGCGCCGGTCGTTGCATTCACTCGGCTATGCTGGCGGCGACGCCGGCGCCGCCACCGTTCGCGGTTTCCGCGAACGGATTTGTCGCATCAATCATTCGATAATGCTTGCGACGACGCCGGCGCCGACCGTGCGGCCGCCCTCGCGGATGGCGAAGCGCAGCTTCTCCTCCATGGCGATCGGCACGATCAGCTCGACCTCCATGGTCACATTGTCGCCCGGCATCACCATCTC
>JAUYJB010000104.1 GCA_030688605.1 Hyphomicrobiales bacterium | reverse complement strand
AACCCGGTGGGCCGATTTGGCCCACCGAAGGCTAAGGTTCTTTTGCGCCGTGGCGGTGTTGCGGCTGTTGGCCGATGCGACCCGCATCGCCCGGCGAGCCGCGCCTGGCCACGGCGCAAAATCATCCCGGTCAAATGGTTCCCTATAACCATGAACCGCTCTAGAGGCAACGCTCAAGACCGCCGCTTTGCCGGCGCCAATAACAAGAAGGATCGGACATGGACCAGCCAACAGGCTTCGCCCGCGATCGGTTGCGCGCCATCGTCGAGCGCATCGAGCGGCTGGAAGAGGAAAAGGCGGCGCTCGCCGGCGACATCCGCGAGGTCTACGCCGAGGCCAAGTCGCACGGCTTCGACACAAGGACGCTGCGCCGCATCGTCCGCCTGCGCAAGCAGGACGCCGCCGAGCGCCAGGAGCAGGAAGCCCTGCTCGACGTCTATATGAACGCCCTGGGAATGATGCCGCAGGTTTAGAGCATGTTCCGCAAAAGTGGGGACCGGTTTTGCGAAAAGAACATGCTCAACCAAAAAGATAGGACCGAAATCCGATTCGGATCAGGTGGATTTCGGTCTGGAGCCTTTTCGCCTCAGCGCGATGCGGTGACCAGCGGCGGCCCCAGATCTGCAACCTTGAGCGGCGCGACGGCAGGGCCGACAAAGGCTTCCGCATGAGGCGCCTGCGCGGGCCCGCGGGTAAAGTTGATTGAAAGGCTTTGCGCCGGCGCGCGCATCAGGCCTGCAAGATGAATCTGGTCGGGCGCGGTGAAGCTGGCGAAGGCCTCGCCGTGCACCCGCCAGTCGGCGACCAGCGGAGCGACCGCCGGCGGCTCATAGCTGAGGTCGCCGGCCCAGACGCCGATCGCATCGCGCTGAAACACCGTGCGCCCCTCGCTCGGCGCCGCCGCCTCGGGTCCGAGCGAGGCCAGCATCATCGGTCGTTGGGCGAGCTTGTCCTCGGGCGGCACGGGCTGCGGCAGCGACGCCGTCATCAGCGGTTCGTCCGCGCCGCCGCCGGCTAGCTCGATCTGCGGCCGCGGCGTCGGCAACGGCGCGGATGTTCCCTCCGGCAGGGTCAAGCCGGCGATAACCACCTGTTGCGGCTTTTCGGGTTCCGCGGCCGGCTCATCGCGCGCCAGGAAACCGAACAGCGAGAATGGGAGGCCGCCGTCCGGGCTCGAAGCCGCAAGGTTCGGATCGGGCACCGGTGTGGAGGCGTCGGCGCGGGCCACCACGATCGGGCGCTTGGTCGGCGTCCGCGGCGAATCCGCGGCGTTCGCCCGCGCGATCTGCACGTCCTGGGTCTTGACCTTGCGCGCCAGCGGCTTTCCGTCGGCGGGGATGTGCAGCGTATTGCCGTCGGGGAACAGGCGCGCCAGCTCTTGGCGCGGCATGCGCGGCCAGTAGCGCACCCGGCCGGTGTCGATGTGCACGAATGGCCGGCCGGAGGTCGGGTAATAGCCGACGCCGCCCTTCTGGTGAATCAGCGCCGCCTCGCGCAGCCGCTTGAGCGGCACATCGGGGAAATAGACGTCCATCGCCTTGCCGAGTATGTGCTGGCTGTGCTTGGCCACGCCGCTTGAGCGCCGCCTCAGCTTGCCGTTGGTGGCCGGCGAGCGGTAGCCGGAGACGATGCCGATCGGCTGCTTCGAGCCGAGCTCCTCATGGATCGTGTAGACCAGGTCGACCAGCTCCGGATCCATGCGGATCGACTCGTCGCGCCGCCAGTCGCGCAGCATGTGGTTGATCTGCGTCATGGCGTCGGGGAGGTAGCGGCCGTCCTTCTTGTAGGTGACGGTAAGCCGCTCCTTGGTGTGCATGTTGTAGAAGGTGATGGTGCGGTCCGCGTCCGGCGTCGCCGGGGTGCTCACGGACACGGTCAGCGCGGCTACCAAAATGAAAGCGGCAGTGGGACCGGCCTTGCTGCCCCCCCGGCGCAATCGCCCGCGCACAAACGCCCTTAGCGATGATTCCCTCAAACCTGACCCCACCCGCGGTAGCCCACAACCGCCGCTTAAACGGTTTGGCCCGCGTCAATCTACTCCCGCCGCCATTGTTCTTGGTCTTGGTTAAGGAGCCCTTAGAACCTTACCGATATTTCCCGGCAAGCGCCATGGCGGCGGTACACGTACACAAGACTTATCCGCTCATGACGGCAAACAATGGCAATATTAGGGAAGGCTTTTTCGGAGCGTTTGGCACCGACGGGTCGGCCCCGGTACCATCTCGGCGCCGTGGCGGCGCCGAAATCGCGCCCGTAAACGTTTTGGCGCGGCCTGAGCTTGCCGGTCTCGTCCGGCCTGGCGGCAAAAAAAGGTCAGATGCGCCGGGACCTTATGCCGCAACGGGTAGCTGCGGTTCTTTCCGGCGGCGGTCTCCTCGGCCGAACGCCTACGCGGGATGTTCCAGCCCGTGCTCGCGGAGCTTGCGGTAGAGCGTCGAGCGACCGATCTTCAGCCGCCGGGCGACCTCCGACATATGGCCGTTATAATGATCGAGCGCGAAGCGGATGACGTCGGCCTCGATTTCCTGCAGCGTCCGGACCTGGCCGTCCTCGTCGAGCGTGCGGACAGCGTCGGCGAAGAGGGCGTCAACACCCACTGGCATGGCCGCTCTTGCAGCTTCCAGGATCGCCGAACCGGGCATCGGCGCGAAAGCCCGCTCTGGCGCCGCCGCGACCGGCTCGCCGAGCTGAACCGCGATCTGCGGGAATTCGTTCAGGGTGAGCTGCGGGCCCGTGGCCAGCACCACCGCCCGGAACACCGCATTTTCGAGCTGACGCACATTTCCCGGCCAGTCGAAGCGCTGCAGCATCACCAGGGCATCGGGGTCGATGCCGTCGATTTGCTTGCCTTCTTCGGCCGCACAGCGGGTGATGAACAGCTTTACCAGCCCCGGCACGTCGACGCGCCGCGCGCGCAAAGGCGGCACGAAGATCGGGAACACGTTGAGGCGATAGTAAAGATCCTCGCGGAATTTCCCCTCGCGCACCAGCTCCAGCATGTTGCGGTTGGTCGCCGAGATGATCCGGATGTCGACCTTGATCGCCTTCTTGCCGCCGACCGGGTCGACCTCGCCTTCCTGGATGGCGCGTAGCAGCTTGACCTGCGTGTCGAGCGGCAGGTCGCTCACCTCGTCCAGGAACAAGGTGCCCCCGTTCGCCTCGACGAACTTGCCAACATGCCTGTCGGTGGCGCCCGTGAACGAGCCCCTCTCGTGACCGAACAGCACGCTTTCCACCAGGTTCTGCGGGATGGCCCCGCAATTGACGGTGACGAACGGCTTGCCGCGGCGCGGGCTCGAGCCCTGGATGGCGCGGGCGACGATCTCCTTGCCGACGCCGGATTCGCCCTCGATGATGATCGGAATGTTGGAGGAGGCGGCGCGCCGGCCGAGCTCGATCACGCGCAGCATCTCCGGGCTCCTGGTGACGATGTCCTTGAAGGTGAAGGTGCCTTCCATGCGCCGGCGGATGCGCCCGATCTCGCCCTCCAGCGCATTGACCTTGAGCGCGCTCTTGATCGAGACGCTGAGCCGCTCGGCGCTCACCGGCTTGACGACGAAGTCGACGGCGCCAGCGCGCATCGCCGAGACCGCCGTGTCGATGCCGCCATGGGCCGTCTGCACGATCACCGGTGCGCGGATCTGGTCACGGCGCATCCGCTCCAGGACCCCCATGCCGTCGAGGTCGGGCATCACCAGGTCGAGCACGACGAGCGCGATGTCGCCCCCGCGCGGGCCGGTCAGCGCCGCGATCGCCTGATCGCCGCCCTCGGCGATGCGCGCCTCGTAGCCCAACCGCTTGATCAGCTCCTCGAGGATGCGCCTCTGGACCGGATCATCGTCGACGATCAAGATGCACTGGCTCATGTCCGGCTCGTTCGTTGCCGCTACCTGTCGAAGGCAGCGCGCTTTCCGCGGTTGCGTTGTTCCAATTTGGATCACGAGACTGGCCGGCATCGGTAAAGGACGGCTTAACCGCCGTCCCGCCCGGACGCCATTCGGTAAGCAAATTGTTAACGGCCGTCCGGTTGAAGCGCGCGGGCCCGGCGCAATATATAATGGCCTTGCCGTGCGACGGGCCTTGCGGCGCGGAGCCGGCGCCGATGCGGAGCTTTTTCAACAAGGGCGGAAGATGAAGCAGCAACCCATATCCCTGGACACGGCCGACCCCGCCGCGAAGGCGGAGCCGCAACCGGGTGCGCTGCCCGAATGGGACCTCTGCGACCTCTATGAGGGGCCGGACTCAGCCGTGCTCGCCGCCGATCTTGCCCGCGCCGAGAAAGACTGCGTGGATTTCGAGGCCCGCTATAAGGGCAAGCTCAAACGGCTGGCCCGCGGCAAGAACGCCGGTGAAAAGCTGGCGGAAGCCGTCATCGCCTTCGAGGCGCTCGAGGACCTGATCGGGCGCATCATGTCCTACGCGTCGCTCTTGCATGCCGGCGACACCAGCGATCCGCTACGCTCCAAGTTCTTCGGCGACGTGCAGGAGAAGATGACGGCGGCAAGCTCGCATCTCCTGTTCTTCACGCTCGAGATCAACCGCATCGACGACGCCGTGCTCGATGCCGCCGCCAAGACGCCGGCGCTCGCCCGCTACCGGCCGTGGCTCGACGATGTGCGCAAGGAGCGCCCTTACCAGCTCGAGGAGCGGGTCGAGCAGCTTTTCCACGAAAAGTCGGTGACCGGGCGCGGCGCCTGGAACCGGCTGTTCGACCAGACCATGGCGGCTCTGCGCTTCGATTGCGACGGCGAGATGCTCGCCATCGAGCCGACCCTGAAGCGCCTCCTCGACGAGGATGAGGGTGTGCGGCGCACTGCGGCCGAAGCGCTTGCCCGGACATTCAAGGAAAATCTGCGGCTGTTCACGCTGATCACCAACACGCTCGCCAAGGACAAGGCGATCTCCGACCGCTGGCGCGCCTTCAAGGACGTGGCCGCCTCGCGGCATCTTGCCAACCGCGTCGAGGCCGAGGTGGTCGAGGCGCTGGAGAGCGCGGTGGTTGCCGCCTATCCGCGCCTGTCGCACCGCTATTACGCGCTCAAGGCCCGCTGGCTCGGCAAGGCGAGGCTCGCCCATTGGGACCGCAACGCGCCCCTGCCCGAGCAGGTCGCCCGCACCATCCCCTGGGGCGAGGCGCGCCATACGGTGCTTTCCGCCTATCGCCGCTTTTCGCCCGAGATGGCCGATATCGCCGCGCGCTTCTTCGAGCGCTGCTGGATCGATGCGCCGGTGCGTCCCGGCAAGTCGCCCGGCGCCTTCTCGCACCCCACCGTGCCCAGCGCCCACCCCTATGTGCTGCTCAACTATCAGGGCAAGCCGCGCGACGTAATGACGCTCGCCCACGAGCTCGGCCACGGCGTCCACCAGGTGCTGGCGGCCCCGCTCGGCGCGCTGCTCGCGCCGACGCCGCTGACGCTGGCCGAAACGGCCAGCGTGTTCGGCGAGATGCTGACCTTCCGTTCGCTGCTGGACGCGGCCGAGGACGCAGGCGAGCGCAAGGCGCTGCTCGCCCAGAAGATCGAGGACATGATCAACACGGTGGTGCGGCAGATCGCCTTCTACCGCTTCGAGCGGCGTCTGCACACCGAGCGCGCCGAGGGCGAGCTGACGGCCGCGCGCATCGGCGAGGTCTGGCTTAAGATCCAGGGCGAAAGCCTGGGACCCGCGGTCGAACTTAAGGACGGCTACGAGACCTTCTGGAGCTACATTCCGCATTTCATCCACGCCCCCTTCTACGTTTACGCCTATGCCTTCGGCGATTGCCTGGTGAACTCGCTTTACGCGGTCTATGAGCGCTCCGAGCGCGGCTTTGAGGCCCGCTATCTCGACATGCTGCGCGCCGGCGGCAGCAAGCATCACTCAGAGCTGCTTGAGCCCTTCGGCCTCAACGCCGCCGACCCCGGCTTCTGGCAGATGGGCCTTTCGGTCATCGAGCGGATGATCGGCGAGCTGGAGGCGCTCGACGTCGAATAGGCACCTTGGGCCGCCACGGGGCGCGGCATCGTCGGCGACAATCTCGCCAAGGGTTGATGGCCTGCGGTGCTGGCTTTTGCGGTTCGGCACCTTATCTGTTGGGGTGCGATGACCTCTACTCCGCCCACCGACCGCGAGAAGAACCGCTTTTCCGCCCGCGCCCGGCGCTATGCCCGCGTCGGCACCGGCATGAGCGGCGTTGCCGCGCGCTATGCCGGGCAACGCTTTTTCGGCTTTGATTCCGACCGCTCGCAGAACGCCGCGGCGCTTGCCGCGGCCCTCGGCGGTCTCAAGGGTCCGCTGATGAAGGTGGCGCAGATGCTGGCCACAATCCCCGAGGTGCTGCCGGCCGAATATGCCGCCGAGCTGAGAAAGCTGCAGAGCCAGGCGCCGGCCATGGGCTGGCCCTTCGTCAAGCGCCGCATGGCCGCCGAGCTCGGCCCCGGCTGGGAAGAGAAGTTTGCCGAGTTCGGACACCAGGCCGCCGCCTCCGCCTCCCTCGGCCAGGTGCACAAGGCGCTCGCCGAGGACGGCACGGCTCTCGCCTGCAAGCTGCAATATCCGGACATGGATTCCGCGGTTGCCGCCGATCTTGCCCAGCTCGACCTGATCTTCGCCATTCACCGGCGCATGGACCCGGCCATCGACACCCGCCACATCGCGGTGGAGATCGGTGCCCGGCTGCGCGAGGAGCTCGACTATGTGCGCGAGGCCAAGCATATGCGCCTCTATGCGGAGATGCTCGACGCGGTGCCCGAGGTGCGGGTGCCCGCGGTCTATGGCGCGCTGTCGACGCGCCGGCTCTTGACCATGGAGTGGCTGGAGGGGCGCTCGATCCTCGACTATATCGACGCCGATCTTGCCTCCCGCAACCGGGTGGCGACCGCCATGTACCGCGCCTGGTGGCACCCGTTTGGCCATTACGGCGTCATCCACGGCGACCCGCATCTCGGCAACTACACGGTGTTCGAGGAAGGCGGCGGGCCGCAGGGCATCAACCTTCTCGATTACGGCTGCATCCGCATCTTCCCGCCCATCTTCGTTCAGGGCGTCGTCGACCTCTATCACGGGCTGCAGCGCGACAACCGCGCGCTCATCGTCCACGCCTATGAGACCTGGGGCTTCAAGGGGCTGTCCAAGGAGCTCATCGACGCCCTCAACATCTGGGCGCGCTTCATCTACGGGCCGCTCTTGGACGACCGGGTGCGGACCATCGCCGACGGTGTCAAGCCGGGCGAATATGGCCGCCGCGAAGCGTTCCGGGTGCACAAGACCCTCAAGGAGAAGGGGCCGGTGACGGTGCCGCGCGAGTTCGTGTTCATGGACCGGGCCGCGATCGGCCTTGGCGGGGTGCTTCTGCATCTCAAGGCGGAGCTCAATTTCCACCACCTGTTCGAGGCCGAGATCGCGCAATTCGACTTGGCCGCAGTCGAGGCCGCGCAAGCGGCCGCGCTCTCCCGCGCCGAGCTCGAACGGCCCGATTGACGCCCCTTTCCGCCGCGTTTCGACCCTGCCCCCTTTGCGACAAAACTGCGCGTTGCCGCGGCCGGCGCGTCTGTTATAAGGGGCGCGACCGACTTCGGCGGAAGGTGGGGTCGGCCGGTCTCCGGGAGATCGAGGGGAGCACATGGCTGGAGCAAAGTCGACCGACACGAGCATTGCCGAGCACAGGGCGACCTACGCGAACTTTGTCAGGCTGACGATCGCCGCGGTCATCGTTTGCGCCATTACCCTCGTCGCCCTGATGGCAATGACGCTGATCGGCGGCGTCGCCTTCTGGGTCGGCCTCGTCGGGCTCGTCGCCGGGCATGTCGTGGTGGCGGTCACCTTGGCCTCGCGGCTTACCTGGACTCCGAGCCTGCTGGTCCTCGCCGCCATAATCGTTCTGAGCGTCCTAACCCTGTAGAATAACCTGAGGCAATCTCATGAAGCTCGCGGTGCCGGCCGAATCGGCCAAGGATGAACCGCGCGTCGCGGCAACACCGGAAACGGTCAAGAAGCTGACCGCGCTTGGCTTTGAGGTCACGGTGCAGGCCGGGGCCGGCGTTTCCTCGCGCATTCTCGACGAGGCTTTTGCCAATGCCGGCGCCAAGGTGATCAAGACGCCGGCCGCAGCCGTCAAGGACGCCGATATCGTGCTGCGCGTGCGCCGGCCGACGGCCGAAGAGGCGGAAAGCTATAAGAGGGGGGCGCTGGTCATCGGCATCATGGACCCGTTCGCCGGCAGGCAAGCGTTCGATCCCATCGCTAGGGCCGGGCTGGCGGCGATGGCCATGGAGCTGATGCCGCGCATCACCCGCGCCCAGGCCATGGACGTTCTCTCCAGTCAGGCGAACCTGGCCGGCTACCGGGCGGTGATCGACGCCGCGGAAGCCTTCGACCGGGCGCTGCCAATGATGATGACGGCGGCCGGCACCGTTTCGCCGGCCAAGGCGTTCGTCATGGGCGCGGGCGTCGCCGGCTTGCAGGCGATCGCCACCGCACGCCGGCTCGGCGCCGTGGTCAGCGCCACCGATGTGCGGCCGGCCGCCAAGGAGCAGGTCGAATCCCTCGGCGCCAAGTTCATCGCCGTGGAGGATGAGGAGTTCCGCCAGGCGGAGACGGAGGCCGGCTACGCCAAGGAGATGTCCGACGCCTACAAGAAGAAGCAGGCCGAGTTGATCGCTGCGCATATCGCCAAGCAGGACATCGTCATCACCACGGCGCTCGTTCCGGGCCGCCCGGCGCCGGTGCTGATCTCGAAGGAGATGGTCGAATCGATGGCCCCGGGCTCGGTGATTGTCGATCTGGCGGTGGAGCGCGGCGGCAATTGCGCGCTTTCCAGGCCCGGCGAGACCGTCGAGCATCGGGGCGTCACGATCGTCGGCCATCTCAATGTCGCCGGCAGCGTCGCCGCGTCGGCCTCCTACCTTTACGCCCGCAACCTCTTCGCCCTTGTCGAGATCGTGGTCGACCGCGAGAAGGGCGAACTCGCCGTCGACTGGCAGGACGAGATCGTCAAGGCCATCACGCTGACCCGCGACGGCAAGATCGTCCATCCGCTGCTTGGCGCGTCCGGAGGCGGCAAGGCCAAAGGAGATAAAGCATGAGCGAGATCACCGCAGCCGAGGCGCTGGAGCGCGCCCGCGCCGCCGCCCGCGCGGCGCAGGAGGCGGCCCGCGCCGCGGAGACCTATGCCGACACGGCGGCAGCCGCGTTGCAGGCCGGCGGCGAGGCGACGCTCAGCGCCATCGGCGCCGGCGTTTCCGGTATCGACCCGCTGGTGTTCCGCTTCTCGATCTTCGTGCTGGCGATCTTCGTCGGCTATTACGTGGTGTGGAGCGTCACGCCGGCGCTGCACACGCCACTGATGTCGGTGACCAACGCGATCTCCTCGGTGATCGTCGTCGGCGCCCTCCTTGCCGTCGGCGTCGATTTTGCCTCGGCGTCCGCCGCCGGCGATGTCGGCTGGGCGCGGTGGCTCGGCTTTGCGGCCCTGATAATGGCTTCGGTGAACATCTTCGGCGGCTTCCTGGTCACCCAGCGCATGCTCGGCATGTACAAGAAGCGCGAGAGGAGCTAACGCCATGTCGGCCGATCTCGTCGCCCTCCTCTATCTCGTCTCGGCGATCCTGTTCATCCTTGCGCTGCGCGGCCTGTCGCACCCGGACTCATCGCGGCGCGGCAATCTGCTCGGCATGATCGGCATGGCCATCGCCATCGTCACGACGCTCGCCTATGCGGCGCCGTCCGATTTCACCGCCTGGATCTTGATCGTCGTCGGCATTGCCACTGGCGGCGGCATCGGCGCGGTGATCGCCAACCGCATCGCCATGACGGCGATGCCGCAGCTGGTTGCCGCCTTCCATTCGCTGGTCGGCCTCGCCGCGGTGCTGGTGGCGGCCGCGGCCCTCTATGCGCCGCAGGCGTTCGGCATCGGCGAACCCGGCGCGATCCACGGCGTCAGCCTGGTGGAGATGTCGATCGGAGCGGCCATCGGCGCGGTGACCTTTACCGGCTCCGTCGTCGCCTTCACCAAGCTGCAGGGGCTGGTCTCGGGCAACCCGACGGTGTTTTTCGGCCAACATTGGCTCAATCTCGCCCTCGGCATCCTGCTCGTCATCCTGATTGTCTGGTTCACGGCATCGGAAAGCCACAATGCCTTCTGGGCCCTCGCCGTCCTGTCGTTCGTGATCGGCGTCTTCATCATCATCCCGATCGGCGGCGCCGACATGCCGGTGGTCATATCGATGCTCAACTCCTATTCGGGGTGGGCGGCCGCCGGCATCGGCTTCACGCTCGGCAACACGGCGCTGATCATCACCGGCGCGCTCGTCGGCTCCTCCGGTGCGATCCTCTCCTACATCATGTGCAGGGGGATGAACCGCTCCTTCTTCAACGTCATTCTCGGCGGCTTCGGCGGCGAGGTGACGGTGGCCGCCGGCGCGGCCGAGCAGCGCCCGGTCAGGCGCGGCTCCGCGGAGGATGCCGCCTTCATCATGAAGAACTCCGGCAAGGTCATCATCGTGCCGGGCTACGGCATGGCGGTCGCCCAGGCACAGCACGCCGTCCGCGAGATGGCCGACAAGCTCAAGGCCGAGGGCGTCGACGTCAAATACGCGATCCACCCGGTCGCCGGCCGCATGCCGGGGCACATGAACGTGCTCCTGGCCGAGGCGCAGGTGCCCTATGACGAGGTCTTCGAGCTCGAGGACATCAACTCCGAGTTCCCGCAGTGCGACGTCGCCTTCGTCATCGGCGCCAACGACGTCACCAACCCGGCGGCCGAGGAGGACCCGACCTCGCCGATCTACGGCATGCCGGTCCTGCAGGTGTGGAAGGCCGGCACGGTGATGTTCGTCAAGCGCTCGCTGTCGTCGGGCTATGCCGGCATCGACAACACGCTGTTCTACCGCGACAACACCATGATGCTGTTCGGCGACGCCAAGAAGATGACCGAGGAAGTGGTCAAGGCGTTGTGAAGTATTGGCAGTGCTGTCAAATTTTAGGTATTTTGACTGACAGATCCCGGTCAAAGGCGATCTTGACCATGCAATAGCCAGAGATGTCCGCCGGCTACGTAAAATATCATGTCAAACACTACCAAAATTCGAGTCTTCGCGCAGGCCATTGATGGCACGTTGAACGTCGCTCAGCTCGTCGCCAAAGGGATAGGTATTCCACATCAATATTGCCTTCCTGTCGTAACCCGTGAGTGGTGTAACCTTGGTCGCTTTCACTGACAGTGCGTGTCGCAGCATGTCGTTTATGTTGGCCTGTATGTCGTCGCTTCGCGCACCGCTCAGCGTCACAGCATTTTCTCTCGGTTCGATGGCCAGTAACCAGCGGTTGCCTGGACCAAATGCAGTAACTGATGCGCCTTCCAATTCCAGCCGGCCCTTCTTGCCGGATTCGACGAAGTCGAGAATCGCAGTCTTGATAACTTCTTCCCACCGGCGGAATTTCTTGCCCTTGGGTGGTCCTTGCAGCCATAAGCGATAATCGCGCTTTCGAATATTCTTCGTGGCATTATCGAGCCGTTGTCCCATTTGCCATAGCGGAATGTCGCGTTCCATTCGCGCTGCTGTCTTGCCCTCGAGGGTCTCCTGTTGACCAACATAGGTGACTTCGATCGCGTATCGGTGCATCGCCGTTTCGCAGATCAAGTCAGGCGGGTCATTGCCAGGATGACATTGCGCAGCGGCATCGACGCGCTCTCGGAAGAAGGTTTCCAAGAGGCGCTGCGCCTCGATCTCCTCCCGTCTCACGCGTCCATTCACCCCCTGTCTCCAGCCACGGCTTGAGGCGGTTTGTACTCGCCAAGTTGTTTTCGGCCGACCCACTCAACGACAGAGGTGAGTATAACAAGCGTCAGATGAAGGACCTTGGCTTCCCACGCTAGTTGCCACGAAATCCACGCCGTGCACGCAATAATAGTCCGGGAAATGACGGTCGCTCCATCCGCTCCGCTCAATGCAAGAATTGCAGCAATCGCAGAAACCACCACCGCTGATAGTACCAAGAATACCCAGGCGCTCGTGCTCTCGTCCTTCGTTTTTGAAATTACGGCATTCAATTCCTTCTGAAATTCGGCGGCGTATTTAAGTGGCATTGCCCGCGCCCCTAATTCAATCCACTTATTCATTCAGCATACTATGAAATTCATCCTTTCGACCTGAAATCCATATTTCAGTGTAGCTGCCGAGACTCCACCACGCAATGGCACGAATCGGTGGGCACGCTTCCACCCTCCGCAGCAACAGCGCCGCTGCTGCGGAGGACGGGTCGCTCTGCCCACCTACAAAGCCCATTTCACCCCATCCCCAAAAACACCAAAATCGCGCGGTTGAGGCGGACGAGATCCTCGTCGCCGAGGTGGCCGATGCGCGCGGCCAGGCGCTCCTTGGGCACGGTCGCGATCTTGTCGACCATCAGCCTTGACACGGAACGCAGCCCGTTGCGTTCGTTCGGCACAATGGGGAATCGGCGCGCCGTCCGCCGGTGAGCGGATTTGTCCTATCGATTTGCTTTCCCGGCCGGCGAATGCTCCCCGATCAAATCCCGAGACCGAAATGGAGGACGATCATGGAGATACTGCAACCGGAAGAGTGGGCCAAGCCGCGCGGCTATGTGAGCGGCATCAAGGCGAACGGAAGCATTGTCGCGCTCGCCGGTCAGGTCGGCTGGAACGAGAACCAGGTCTTCGAGACCGGCATGATCGCCGAGCAGGTGGCAGCCGCCTTGAAGCGCGTCGCGAGGCTCTTGAAGGAAGCCGGCGGCGGACCCGAGCATATCGTGCGCCTCGACCTGTTCATGACCGACCGCGACGCCTATTTCGCCGAAGGAAAGGCCATCGGGGCGGCCTTTCGCGCCGCGCTGGGCGATCACTATCCCCCGATCACGGCGGTCGAAGTCGGCCGGCTGATGGTCGACGAGGCCAAGGTCGAAATCGAGGCCCTCGCCGTTATTCCCGATTGACGGCACAATAGGTCCGGGGTGGGCACAACCACGCCCACCCTACGAAATCAGCGCGAATCGTACCGCTCGCGCAGCTCGCTCACGCGGACTTTCGTCTTCTCGAGGAGGCAGCTAAGGATTGCCATACCGACGCCGGAGCCTCCCCACCATTCATATTCGATGGGGGTGCGACAGTCCGCGTCGCGATAGGAAATCCAAAGACGCTGCGCGGCGCGCAAGGCCGCCTTCCATTCGCCCCTCAACTCCGGCGTCAAATGATCGCTGCGCTCGATCGCGGTCATCGCCGCCTGATAGACGCGATTGAGTTCGGCGTCGGCAGCCTTGAGTTCACGATCAAGACATGCGCCGATCTCGATGTTGGTGGCTGGGTTCTCGCAATCGATCCGCCTTGGTTGCGCGACGGCGTCTGCCGTTGCGGCGATTGCGAGCACGGCGAAAAACCAATGAATCACCAAGCGTTTCATCGGCTTGCTCCTGTCTATCATCTGAAACCCTCACTCACTGCTAACCCGCGACTGCCTTCCGGCACATCTCCTCCAGCTCCACTGCGCCGACCTCCGGGAAGGCGGCGTTAAGAATGCGCGTCGTGTGCGTGGTGTCCTGTGCGTCGGGCGCAAATCCGTGGCGGCGGAAATAGGCAGCGACGTTGGCCGCCGCATCCTCGGCGCGGCGGTCAGGCGGCAGGTCGGCTTGCGCGACCCGACCGACCGCGTTGGCCAGCGCCAACTGCTCGGCGTGCTCGCAGTCGATCTCGATCTTCAGGATACGCTTGCGCAGGGCGTCGCTGCGGTCTTTCGGGATCGGCGCCATGCCGCCCTTGAGCTCATCGCGCACGGCGCGCAGGCCGACCACGATGTCCCTGTTCCAAGCCCTTACCGCTGCGAGCGCCGCGTCCAGTTCCCCGGCGCTCAACCGGCCGCACCCGCTCGCCCCGTTCCAGATGCAGAATAAGACCAGATTGACGTCGATCGCGCGCCGCTCCTGCAGCGCGAGGCAGGCTGCGCCGACCCCCTCGCTCGAATAGACCTTGAGCGAAAAGTCCCAAAACGGATGGTCCTCGAAGGCGAGGTCGTGCGAGCTTTTCACGGACGCGGCCATGGTGGCGACTATATCCCACGGGTGCCGGGCAAGTACCAGCGTGGTACTGGATTTGCGCCGGCCAGGGCCTATATTCGGCGCCGATGTCCGACCCGATAGCCAATCTCGCGTACGCCCACGCCTAAGCTGGCGAGCCGGCCGCCTTTCGGCGAACGGTGCCGGCCCGCCGTTTCCGCCCCCGCGTCTGTCGGCGGGGCGCCTGTGCGCTGCGCGCGATGGTCTCATATCGGGGTCTCGCTGGGATCGGAATGCGGCGAATGAATAGGCCGGACCTTGAACTCGAGAAGACCCTGCGCGGGGTGACTCTTGTTGCCGCCTCGGCGATCGTCTGGAGCACCGGCGGGCTGATCGTTCGTCTGCTGGAGTCGGCGGACAGCTGGACGACGGTCTTCTGGCGGTCGGCGAGCGCCTGCCTGTTCCTGCTTGTGTTCCTGGCCATGCGCGACGGCAGGAAAATGTTCGGCCTGTTCCGGCAGATGGGATGGCCCGGCCTCGGCGTCGGGTTTTTCTTCGCCAGCGCCTCGATCTCCTTCGTCGTCGCGCTGAACCTGACGTCGGTGGCCAAGACGCTGGTGATCATGAGCTGCACGCCGCTGCTTGCGGCGATCTTCGGGCGCGTCTTCCTCGGCGAGCCGATCCGGCCGGCGACCTACGTCACCATCGCGGCGGTAATGGGCGGCATCGCGCTAATGGTGTCGGATTCGCTCGGCAGCGGATCGGCCCTGGGCGATTTCTTCGCCTTCCTGATCCCGGTCAGCTTCGCCGGGGTCATCGTCATCACGCGGCGTTATCACGAAATCCGCATGACGCCCGCCGCCTGCGCGGGCGCCGCGATCGCCATGCTGGCCTCGCTGGCGTTCGCCACGCCATTTTCCGTCACGGCGCATGATTTGCCACTTCTGTTCCTGTTCGGCGCCGGCCAGCTGGGGGCCGGCATGGCGCTGTTCGTGACCGGCGCCCGGCTGATACCGGCGGCGCATTCGGCGCTGCTCGGCATGCTCGAACCGATCCTCGGGCCGATGTGGGTTTGGCTGGCCCTCGGCGAGAAGCCTGCCGAAGGCGTGCTCGTCGGCGGCACGATCGTCATCGCCAGCGTCGTCGCCAAGACGCTGCTCGACATCAGGAAACGCTGAAGCCGCCGATTGTCTGCGATGGCCGCGGCGGGCCGCCTCGGACGGTGCGTCGATGCGGCAACGCACTTCACGCGAGCGGCTGACGGACTATATTGAGCGCCCATGAGCGATCCCGCTGCCGTTTTCGCCCGCGTCCGGGCCTATCCCTACGATCCTCCGGCCTTCGGCTACCGCTTCCGCCATGAGGCGGAATCACCCGAGCGCGCCGAGGCCCGGGAAATCGTGAGCCATCCCCGCGCCAATGGTGAAGTGCCCGTCAGCGACGTGACCGTGGCGCTCGGCGGCAACGGCGTTCCGCGCCGCTATGAGCGCCGCGTGGCGGTGATCGCGGCGGGCTCGAACGCCTCCTTTACTCGGCTCAAGAGCAAATTCGCCGCCGCTGGCGTGCCCGGCGACTTTCCGGTGCTCAAGGCGAGGCTCAGCGGCGTGGTCTCGGTCTATTCGGCGCATGTGTCGCGCTACGGCGCCATTCCCGGAACCCTGACTGGGGAGGAAGAGGCGACAAGCGAGCTGCACGTCGCCTTCCTCGACCCGGGCGAGCTGAAGCGGCTCAACGGCTCGGAAAGCCTCGGCAAGAATTATGCGCTGGCGCTCCTCGGCGGGCTTGACGCCGATCTCGGCAATGGTTGCGTGCTCGACGCCGCGCTCGCCTATGTCTCGCTGCGCGGCGCCTATGCGCCGGATGGTGCGCCGGTGCGCCTTTCGGCCTTCGCCGCGCTGGGCTCGCGCCATGCCGCGGCCGGCCAAGAGGACATGCTGGAGCGCGTCCGCCTGCACATTGGCCATGACGGCCCGCTCGAACGCTTCGTCCACGAGCATGCGGAAGACGAGGCGGTACGCACCGAGCGGGTGCGGATCATGGCGGGGTCCGCCATGCCCTGCCGCTTCGCGCGCGTGCGTTGCGTCGCCGGCGGCATGGACGCGCCCGAGGCCCGCCTCCCCGACGATTTCAGTTGAGGCTCTGCTTGTTACGCCCGGCGATGCGGGTGACGGCAAGGCCGGGGATCTGGCGCTCGATCCGCTCGGTCCCGGAGCCGGCCATGGCGTTTTGCGGATCGGCCTGAAGCGCGCGCCGATAGGCGGCGCGGGCGTGCTGCAGCTCTCCGCTACGCTCCAACAGCGCGCCGCGGGTCGCCCAGGCCTCAGCGAAGCGCGGATCGATCTCGAGCGCCCGGTCGAGGTCGGCCATCGCCTTGTCGATCCGGTTCAGCGCCACCTGGCTGAGCGCCCGGCCGTGATAGGGATTGGCCGAGCCGGGGTTCAGATTGATGGCGCTGGTGAAGTCCGCCAGCGCCCGATCGTGCCGCCCCTGTGCCTGATAGACGAGGCCGCGATTGTAGAAGGCCTGCGGCTCGGCGGCGGTCATCTCGATCGCCCTGTCATAGTCGGCGAGCGCCAGCGCGTACTGCTTGTTCAGGCGGCGGGCATTGCCGCGCCCGATATGGGCCGGCGCATAGTCCGGCGCCAGGCGCAACGCGCGGGAAAAATCCTCTTCGGCCGCCTGCGGCTCGCCGAGCTTCAGATGGACGAGGCCGCGGTTGGAATGGGCCTGGTGGAAAGCGGGGTCGAGCCGGATGGCGGCGGTGAAATCGGCAAGCGCCGCTTTGAGGTTGCCGGCGAGGCCAAAGGCCGTGCCGCGCATGTTCAGTGCGCCGACATCGTTGGGATTGGAGCGGATGACCTCGGTCAGCGAGGCGATGTTCTGGGACTCGTCGACGCGGACGTTCGCGGCGGCATTGTAGGCGTTAAGCGCGTAATCCCGCGAGCAGGCGCTCGATCCCCCCGCAAGAGCGATCAGCAGCAACAGCCCAGCGGCATTGGGATGGCCCTTGCCTTTCTCCATGACCGCCGCCTTCCCCTGTGCGCCGCGTGCAAAATACCCTAGCTGCGAGGCCTGACGGCGGCGGCGAGGCCCTCGCGCTGGGCGCGCTTGCGGGCGAGCTTGCGGGCGCGCCGCACCGCTTCCGCCTTTTCGCGGGCGCGTTTTTCCGACGGCTTTTCGTAATAGTTGCGAAGCTTCATTTCGCGGAAGATGCCCTCGCGCTGCATCTTCTTTTTCAGCGCCCGGAGCGCTTGGTCGACATTGTTGTCGCGAACAAGTACCTGCACGTTCGATCCCGCTTTACGCGCCTTTCAGACGATGGTCACGCCGCGGCTACGGCGCATCCTCGCCGGCCACTCACTCCCCAGCAAATCTGTCCGGAGAAATCGCGGCGTCTCTACCAAAACTTGCCGGCCTTGTCCACCCGGCGAAGGCGCTAGCGGTTTGCCTGAGCAAGCGATCCGAGCGGGGAAAGCCGCGTCACATGGCCCATCTTGCGCCCGGCGCGCACCCGCGCCTTGCCGTATAGATGCAGGCAAGCGTCGGGCTCGCGCAACAGTTGCGGCCAGCCCTCAACCTCCTCGCCGATCAGATTGTCCATCACCGCGTCGCGGTCGCGCGCCGCGGGCCCCAGCGGCCAGCCGGCAACCGCGCGGATATGCTGCTCGAACTGGCTCACCCGGCAGGCGTCCATGGTCCAATGGCCGGAATTGTGCACCCTGGGCGCGATCTCGGTGGCGATCAGGCGCGCGCGCCCCTCCTCCTCGACGACGAAAAGCTCGATCGCCAGGACGCCGACATAGTCGAGCGCGTCGGCGACCTTGCGCGCGATCGCTTCGGCCTCCTCGGCGAGCGCTACCGAGATCCGCGCCGGCACCTGCGAGCGGCGCAGGATCTGTTCCTTGTGCACGTTCTCCGGCGGGTCGTAGGCGGTAAACCGACCGTCGGCGCTGCGCGCGGCTATAATCGAAATCTCGCGCGCAAAGGGAACGAACGCCTCGAGGATCGAGGCCGCCTCGCCGACGCCGGCCCAGGCGGCGCGCGCATCGCCTGCCTCGCGCAGCACATATTGCCCCTTGCCGTCATAGCCGAGCCGGCAGGTTTTCAGGACCGCGGGCAGGCCGATCTCGGCCGCCGCCGGCTCAATGTCCGCAAGCTGCCCGATGCGGCGATAGGGCGCCACCGCGATGCCGAGCCCCTCGAGGAACGATTTTTCCTTGCGCCGGTCCTGGGCGATGTCGAGCGCCTGCTCGTCCGGAAGCACCGGCCGGCGGGCGCGCAGAAAGGCGACGGTGGCGCTGGGGACGTTCTCGAACTCGTAGGTGATGACGTCGGCGTCGCGGGCGAACAGGTCGAGCGCCGCCTCGTCGCCATAGTCTGCGACCGTACGGCGCCGCGTCACCTCGAAGGCCGGGCTGTCGGGCTCCGGACACAGCACATGGGTCTTGAGACCGAGATCGGCGGCCGCCAGCGCCAGCATGCGGCCAAGCTGGCCGCCGCCGAGAATGCCGATGGTCGCCGCCGGCGTCAGCCGCGGAGTCTCAGCCATTTTCGTCCGGTCTTTCGCCGACGGCGGCGGTCTGCCGGGCGCACCACTCCTCGAGCCGCTTGGCGAGCTCCGGATCGGACAGCGCCAGCACGGCGGCGGCCATCAGCGCCGCGTTGACGGCGCCGGCCCGCCCGATGGCGAGCGTTCCCACCGCGACGCCGGCTGGCATCTGGACGATGGAGTAGAGGCTGTCCAGGCCGGACAGCGCCTGGCTTTCGATCGGGACCCCGAACACCGGCAGCCGCGTCATCGCCGCCGTCATGCCGGGCAGGTGCGCGGCGCCGCCGGCGCCGGCGATGATCACCTTGAAGCCGGCATCGACCGCCCCCTTGGCGAAGGCGTAGAGCCGTTCAGGCGTGCGGTGGGCGGAGATGATTCGCGCCGCATGGCCGATGCCGAGCGCGGTCAACGTCTCCGCAGCATGGCGCATGGTGCCCCAGTCGGACTGGCTTCCCATGATGATGGCGACGGCCGGCGGCGATGCGTTCATCGCAATTCTCCTCGTGGCTGCGCGTGCCGGGAAAGCGCGCGATTATAGGGGCCTCGCCGGCACTGACAAGCAAGGAAGGTTGATAACCTTGATCGCCCGTTCGAGGGCGGCAATTCGGCGCGCCCGATGGGCTTTGCAGCGGGCACCTGCAAGCGTGTATAGAAAGCTCGGGATGACGCCCGGCGGGCCGGGGAGGGACATGCGCTCCAGGAAAACCAGGGTGCCGCCGGGCAAGCGCGCGCCGAAATCGGGGAGCCTTGCCGCCGAAGCGGAGAATTTGAGGGCCGCGCTGGTGGCGGCGCAGCGGCGCATCAAGGAGCTCGAGCGGCGTGCCGACGAGGACGCGCTGGTGCCCTTGTTGAACCGCCGCGGCTTCATCCGCGAGCTCGAACGGGCGCTTGCCTATGCCCGCCGCTACGGCGCCAAGGCGAGCCTCGTCTATCTCGATCTCGACGATTTCAAGCTGATCAACGACACCTTTGGCCATGCGGCCGGCGACAAGGTGCTGGAAGGCGTCGCCCGGCTTCTGCTCGACAATGTGCGCAGCTCCGACGTGGTCGGCCGGCTCGGCGGCGACGAGTTCGCCATCGTCCTGTGGAACACGGAAGGCGCGCCGGCCGAGGCCAAGGTCTGCGCCCTGGCGGGCATGATCGCGGCGGCCTCCTTTGCCGCCGTCAAGGGCAAGGTCAAGCTTACCGCGTCTCACGGGGTGACGGCGCTCAATGCCAACGATACAGCGGACACCGCGCTGATGCGGGCCGATAACGCCATGTATGCCGGCAAGAATGCGACCCGGCGGCGGTAACGGCATGCCTCAGGCGATGATGTCGGGGAGAAGCTGATCCTCGATCTGGGCGATGCGGTCCTTCAGCGCCAGCTTCTTCTTCTTTAGCCGCTTGATCTGCAGATTGTCGCGCGCGGGGGCGTTCTCGAGCGCATCGATGGCCGTATCCAGATCCCGATGCTCTTCCTTCAATCTGGCGAGTTCCGCCTGTAATTCCTGCTCGTCCGCCGCCATCCACCACCCCACCGCATCGACCCTTAACAGTATCGCCCCGCAGGGCCGTTGTCGCAAGAGGTGGGGCGGGAGCCGGCAATCCCGCCGGGGGAGCGGCGCGTCGACAGGCAAGCGATTTTGTGGCAGACTCGCTGACCCTTTGAACCCGCAAAGGAGGCTTGCATGGCGCTTTCGGCCCATCTTTCGGAACTCGTTGAAAAGCATCGTGTTCTAGATCGTCAGATCGAGGAGGAAATAGCCCGGCCAACGGCCGACGATCTCAAGATAGCCGAGCTGAAGAAGCGAAAATTGCAGTTGAAGGACGAAATCCACAGATTGAAGTCGGAACAGGAAAGGGTGGCGTAGCAAGCCACATTTCCGCTGAACGCGAACGTCTGACGCAGCGGCACACGCCACGCTGAGAGGTGTGTGAACAGGGGGCTGTATAACCGCGACGCGCGCGCCTTGCGGGTCGTAACCCGCGCATTGCCCAACGTATCTCGATGTGAGGCCAAGGCGTGGCCTCAACCCGTCTTTCCCGTGACATCTCGAATGACGAATGTATTTATGGCAGCCTATCTCCTCTCTTCTCCCTCCCCTTGACGGGGGATGGATGCGAGGCGTTGGCGCGCGCTAACCCCGCGCCTTACGCGAAGCCGGGTGGGGGTGTGGCGGCGCCTCATCTTCACCCCCCGTTAACCATGATTATCGAAACCGAACTCGTTTTTTGGCGGTTTTCCGCCAATCGCACCCGAAACTTATCCCCGCTCTCCGGAGCGCCATCGCGGCGCTGTAGCGCTCGCGCGAGGCCCCGATCGTCCGGGGCTGAAGGAAAGAAGGCAAACCCCGGAGCCAGGCGGCTCGCGGCAACGGAGACGATTGTCTTCAATGAGCGCCCTTGCATCACAGGCTGAGATGGGCGCGGCGCAGGCGCTCGTCGGCGATCAGCGTCGACATCGGCCCTTCGAACTTGACGCTGCCGCTTTCCAGCACATAGGCGCGGTCGCCGATCTCGGCGGCGAAATAGAGGTTCTGCTCGGACAAGAGGACCGACAGCCCTTCCTTCTTCAATGCCTTAATGGCTTCGGCCATCTGCTTGACGATCACCGGCGCCAGGCCTTCGGACGGCTCGTCGAGCAGGATCGCCGTCGGGTTTCCCATCAGCGTGCGGGAAAGGCTCAGCATCTGCTGTTCGCCGCCCGAGATCTGGTTGGCGCGGCGGCCGGCGAGCCCGGCGAGGTTGGGAAACAGAGCGATCAGCCGCTCCGCCGTCCACGGCGCCTGGCCTTGGCGCGGCGGCCGGCGGCCGACCTCCAGATTCTCCTCGACCGTGAGGTCGGTGAAGATGCGCCGGTCCTCCGGCACATAGCCGAGCCCGGCGCGGGCGATTGCGTATGGTGCCAGGCCCCGGATCGACCGGCCGCGAAACGAGATGGCGCCGCCCGCCGCCGGGATGAGCCCCATGATCGCCTTCAATGTGGTTGACTTGCCGGCGCCGTTGCGGCCCATCAGGGCGACGACCTCGCCGGCGCCAACCTCGAGGCTGAGACGATGCAGGATGTGGGCGCGGCCGTAATAGGTATCGAGGTCGCGAACGCTAAGAACCGCCTGCCTGTCGCCCGCCATGGCTCACGCACCCCCGCCGCCGAGATAGATCTCTTGCACGTGCGGGTCGGCGCGCACCTTATCCGGCGTCCCCTCGGCGACGACGGCCCCGCGTTCGAGAACGATGATGCGCCTGGCATGGCCGAACACCACGTCCATGTCGTGCTCGGTGAACAGCACCGATATGGCCTCCTCGCTGACGATGTCCGCGATCAGGCGCATCAGCGAAAGCCGCTCCTCGGCCGCCATGCCGGAGGTCGGCTCGTCCATGAGCAGGAGCTTAGGCGCGTTGGCGAGCGCGATGGCGAGTTCCACCCGCTTGACGTCACCATAGGCGAGAAGTCCGCACGGCCGCTCGGCCTGGTCGTGCATGCCGACGCGTTCGAGCAGGCTAAGAGCCGCGTCGCGATAGAGCCGGCCCGCCGGCGGCCACAGGCCATAAAGCCGGCGATGGCGGCTGATGAGCGCCATCTGCACGTTCTCCGCCAGGGTCATCGAGGCGAAGGTGGCGGCGATCTGGAAGGTGCGCCCGACGCCGCGCCGCCAGATGGCGCGCGGCGGCAGCCCGGCGATGGAGCGCTCCTGCAGGACTATATCGCCGGCATCGGGCCGAAGCTGGCCGCCGATCATATTGAAGATCGTCGTCTTGCCGGCGCCGTTCGGGCCGATCATGGCGACGACCTCGCCGGGATCGAGCCGAAAAGAGACATCCTCCGCCGCGACGACGCCGCCGAAACGCTTGCAAAGACCGCTGACGGCAAGAAGGCTCACGGTCCCGCCTCCTCCTTGTCGAACAGCCGGTTCCAGGTGCCGACGATGCCTTGCGGGAAGGCGAGCACCAGGGCGATGATGACGCCACCCAGGAGCATCCGGTAAAAGTCGGTGAGCGGCATGACGAAATCCTTGAGGAGATGCATGAGGCCGGCGCCGATGACGGGGCCGATCACCGTCTGGATGCCGCCGACGAGCACCATGGTGAGCGCGTCGACCGAGGTCGGGATGCCGAGCGCGCTGGGGTCGATATTGCCCTTGGAGAAGACATAGAGCCCGCCGGCAAGGCCGGCCGCGGCGCCCGCGAGCGTGAAGGCGAGCCAGCGCATATGGCGCGAGTCGATGCCGATGGCGTCTGCCCGGCGCTCCGAATCGCGGCCCGCCCTCAGCGCATAGCCGAAGGGGGCGTAGATCGCTCGCCGCAGGGCGAAGACGCCGGCCAGGCACACGGCAAGCGTCAGATAGTAATAGGCAAGCCTTTCCGAGGCCCAGGGCGAGGGCCAGATGCCGAGCAACCCGTTGTCGCCGCCGGTCAGTGCCACCCATTGGAAGGCGATGGCATAGACGATCTGCGCGAAGGCAAGCGTCAGCATGGCGAGATAGATGCCGGAAAGCCGCACCACGAAATAGCCGAACAGCGCAGCACCGATCGCGGCCCCGATGGGCGCGAACGGGAGCGCCAGCTCCATGGGCGCGGCAAGATGGCTGACCGCGAGCGCTGCCCCATAGGCGCCGAGGCCGAAATAGGCGGCATGGCCGAAGCTGATGATCCCGCCCGTGCCCATCAACAGGTTCAGGCTCATGGCGAACAGCGCGAAGATCATCACCTCGATCATCAGCTTGAGCGTGAAGGCGTCGGCGATAAGGGGGAGGAGGGCGAGCGCCGCGATGGCCGCAAGCGCGGCCGCGGCCTGTCCCGCGCCATAGGGGCGGATGGGCCGCTCGCCGCCGAAGGCGCGGCTGTCCGCCGCTTCTGCCCGGCCGAGCAGGCCGTGCGGGCGGGCGATGAGTACCGCGGCCATGACCAGGAACACGATGACCAGTGTGATCTTGGGAAAGACGAGGATGCCGAAGGCCTGCAATTCGCCGATCAGAAGCGCGGCGATGAAGGCGCCGGGTACGCTGCCCATGCCGCCGATGACGGTGACGACGAAGGCCTCGACGATGACGCGGACATCCATGAATGGGTTGGCCGGCTCCTTCGGCACCTGCAAGGCGCCGGCAAATCCGGCCAGGAAGGCGCCGAGAAAGACGACGGCGGTGAACAAGAGCGCCTGGTTGACGCCGAGCGCCGCCACCATCTCGCGGTCCTGGGTCGCGGCCCGCACCAGCGCCCCGAAGCGGGTGCGCCGGAACAGGAGCCACAAAAGGGCCAGCACCAGGGGCCCGGCGCAGATCAGCGCGATCTCATATTGCGGAAAGCGCTGGCCGAAGACCGTCACCGCGCCGGAAAGCCCCGGCGCGCGCGGCCCGAGAATGTCCTCGGGCCCCCACAAGGCGACGACGAGGTCCTGGACCACCAGCACGACGCCGAAGGTCGCCAGCAGTTGGAACAGCTCCGGTGCCTTGTAGATGCGGCGCAGCAGCAGAAACTCCATGACGATGCCGATGACGCCCACCGCGAGCGCCGAGACGAGGATGGCAAGCCAGAAAGAGACCGGCCCATAAGCGACCTCGAGAAAGCGCGGCACCAGCGTCACGGCGACATAGGCGCCGAGCATATAGAGCGAGCCGTGGGCGAAATTGACGATGCGGGTGACGCCGAAAATGATGCTCAGCCCGCAGGCGGTGATGAACAGCGAAGAGGCGCTGGCAAGCCCATTCAGGAACTGGATGAGAAGGAAGACCGGGTCCATCGGTGTTCAAACGCCGGAAACGGAAAGAGGCGCGAGCCTTTCACAGCCGCGCCCCTTTCGCAATCGGTTGGGGTTTGCCTTTTCGAAAGCGGCCCTTATTGCGGCCGGCGCGCTTCGACCTCTTCCTCGGGCGTCATATAGTCGGCGCCGTCGAGGAACTTCCAATCGGTCATCGTGCCCTTGCCCTCGCGCACGGTGAGCTTGCCGACCCAGGCGCCCATGGTCGACTGATGGTCGCTGGCGCGGATGGTGATCGGGCCGATGACGGTTTGAGCTGTCATCCCTTCCAGCGTGTCGATGAGCTTTTCGGTCTCCGTCGTGCCGGCCTGTTCGATTGCCTGCTTGAGGACATGGACGACGATGTAACCGAGCAGCGAGCCCAGGCGCGGGGTTTCGTTGTAGCGGGCCTGGTATTTGTCGACGAAGGCCTTGTGCTCCGGGAAATCGATCTGGTCCCAGGGATAGCCGGTGACGATCCAACCTTCCGGCACCTCGTCGCCGAGGCTGAGCATCCATTCCGGCTCGCCGGTCAGAAGGCTGGCCACCGTCTTGCCCTCGAACAGGCCGCGGACATTGCCCTCGCGCACGAACTTGGCGAGGTCGCCGCCGAACAGGACGCAGAAAATGCCATCGGGATTGGCCTGCTGCAGGGCGGCGACGGTGGCGCCGGCGTCGATCTTGCCGAGCGCTGGATATTGCTCGGCGACGATCTCGGCGCCCGGGATCACCTCGGCGGCGAAGCGCTTGAAATTCTCGGCCGACGACTGGCCGTATTCATAGTTCGGCGCGACGATCGCCCAGCGCTTGGCGCCACTTTCCCTGACCGCATCGACCAGCATCGAGGTCTGCATGTAGGTGTTGGGGCGAATGCGAAAGGTGTAGCGGTTGCCCTGATCCAGCGTCAGCGCGTCGGTCAAGGGCTCGGTGGCCATGAACAGGACCTTGTTCTGATTGGCGAAATCCCCGACGGCTAGGCCGACATTGGACAGAAAGGTGCCGAAGATGAAGGCCACCTTGTCGCGGGTCACGAGCTCCTCGGCGACCCGCACCGCATCGCCGGTCGTCGCCCCGTCGTCGCGCGAGACGATCTCGAGCGTTTCGCCCATCACCCCGCCGGCCTCGTTGATCTCGTCGAGCGCCATCTGCCAGCCATTGCGGTAGGGCACGTTGAAGGCGGCGAAATTATTGTAGGAGGTGAGCTCGCCGATCTTGATCGTCTGCGCCAGGCCCGCGGTCGGCGCGGCGGCCAGCGCGGCAAGACCCATCACGGCTGCAAACGTCAGGAAGCGGACGAAAGAAGGCCGTGTCGTCGTCATCGAAACTTCTCCCATGTCGTCGATCGAAAGTCGGGGGAACGGGGCAAAACCGCCCCGAAACCGTGTGTTTTCCCGCTGCCGGGGTGTCTTTAGCACCCTTTTGTGCGCGTGCGAAAAGAAAAACCCGCTCAAACGGCGTTACGCGGTGTGTGCGATTGGTTTTAGATCACGTTCCAGGTATGGCCGGAATGCAGGAGACTGCCGATCCGTTTTCTGACCTCATCGGGCGCGGCCGTGTCCGCCGGCTTGCCGGTGTCGAAAGTGGCGGCCGGGCGCGCATAGAGGACGCCGATGGGCGTCGGCATGCCGGGCTCGCCGTCGATGACGGACAGCATGCCGGCAAGCGTCCGGTTGGTCTCGTCATGGATGAGGATGTCGGCCTCGGCGACGCCGCCATTGCCGACCGGGACCGCCTTGAGGCTCATGGTCTCAAGATCGAAGATGAGCCCCTTGTCGCGGTTGGCGCCCCAGATCATCGGCTGGCCGTGGACCAGCTCCAGCGCGTGCTCGGGCCCCTGTTTCTTGTCGCTGACCGAAGCGTAGACGCCATCGTTGAAGACGATGCAGTTCTGCAGGATCTCGACGAAGGCCACGCCCTCGTGTGCATGCGCCCGCTTCAGCGTTTCGACCAGGTGCTTCTGATTGACGTCGACGGCGCGGGCGACGAACGATGCGCTGGCGCCAAGCGCGAACCGGGCCGCGTGCACCGGCTCGTCGCGCGAGCCCGACGGCGTCGTCGGCGAGCGCGTGCCGCGCCGCGAGGTCGGCGAAGCCTGGCCCTTGGTCAATCCGTAGATCTCGTTGTTGAACATGAGATAGACGAGGTCGACATTGCGGCGCAGCAGGTGCAGGAGATGGTTGCCGCCGATCGACAGCGAATCGCCGTCGCCGGCGACGACCCAGATATCGAGATCGGGATTGGCCATCTTGGCCCCGGTGGCGATCGCCGCCGCGCGGCCATGGATGGTGTGGAAGCCGTAGGTCGCCATGTAATAGGGAAACCGCGCCGCACAGCCGATGCCCGATATGAAGACCGCGTTGGCCGGATCGACGGCAAGGTCGGCGAAAGTCTTCTGTACCGCCTTCAAAATCGCGTAGTCGCCGCAGCCCGGGCACCAGCGTAGGTCCTGATCGGAGGCGTAGTCCTTGGGTGAAAGCTTGCTGATGACGTTCATGTCACGACCTGTCGGGGTTCAAACCTTGAGAAGCTCGCGCGCAGCGGCGACGATTTCCGACACCTTGAAGGGGCGTCCAGAGACCTTGCACAGCGATTTCGGCTCGACCGGATATTCGGAGCGCAGCAGCCGGGAAAGTTGGCCCATATTCATTTCCGGTACCAGAACCTTGTCGAAGCCGGCGATGAGGTCGCCGAGATTCTCGGGCAAGGGCCACAGATGGCGGATATGGATGTGGCTTGCATCGAGGCCGTCCGCGATCAGCGCGTCGACGGCGCGGTTGATGGGTCCATAGGTCGAGCCCCAGCCGATCGCCGCAAGCTTGCCCGAGCCCTTGCCGAGGGCAACCTCCTGGGCTGGGATGTCCTTGGCGATGCCGTGGATTTTCTGCGCCCGGAGCTCGGTCATGCGCTGGTGGTTTTCGGGGTCGTAGGAGATGTTGCCGGTGATGTCCTCGCGCTCCAGCCCGCCGATGCGGTGGATGCCGCCGGGCGTCCCCGGCACCACCCAGGGCCGGGCCAACGTCCGCGGGTCGCGGCGGTAAGGCTTGAAGTCCGCCGGCACGGCGCGGTCGACCGGAAACGGCGCGAAGCTCGAAAAATCGGGGATCGCCCACGGCTCCGACGCGTTCGCCAGATAGCCGTCGGTCAGCAGAATCACCGGGGTCATATATTTGGTCGCCAGGCGCACCGCCTCGATGGCGGTTTCGAACCCGTCGCCGGGCGAGCGCGCGGCCAGCGCCACCACCGGCGTGTCGGCGTTGCGGCCCCACACCGCCTGATAGAGGTCGGATTGCTCGGTTTTCGTGGGCAGGCCGGTGGAGGGGCCGCCGCGCTGGGCGTTGACGACGACAAGCGGCAGCTCGGCTGCCGCCGCAAGGCCGATCGCCTCGGTCTTCAGCGCCAGGCCGGGTCCGGACGAGCCGGTGGCGCCGATATCGCCGGCATAGGATGCGCCGAGCGCGGCGCAGACGGCGGCGATCTCGTCCTCGGCCTGAAACGTCTGGACATTGAAGTCGGCGCCGAGCCGGGTCAACAGATGCAGCATGTTGGAGGCCGGCGTGATCGGATAGGAGCAATAGGTCAGCTTGAGGCCGGCCAGATGCGCACCGGCGACCAGACCCCAGGCGATCGCCTCGGTGCCGGAGATGTTGCGGTACTCGCCGGTGGCGATGTCGGCCGGCGGCACGCGGTAGGGATGGATCTCGGCGCTGAGCTCGGTGGCGTCGCCATAGGCGAAGCCGGCGTCGAGCGCGGCGCGGTTGATCTTGGCGATGTCCGGCAGATTGGCGAACTTTTGCGTGACCCAGTCCGCCGTCGCCTGCCTTTCGCGGTCGAACAGCCACAACACCAGGCCCAGCGTCCACATATTCTTGGCGCGCAGGCTTTCCTTGTTGGAGACCTCCACGCCCTTGACCGACTTGACCGCCTTCAAGGTGTAGTTGGAGATCGGCAGCCGCAGCACCCGGTAAGCGCCGAGGCTGCCATCGTCGAGGGGGTTGGCCTGATAGCCCGCCTTGGCGAGGTCGCGGGCGGTGAACGCATTCTCGTCGACGATCAGCAGGCCACCCTGGCGCAGATCGCCGAGATTGGTCTTCAGCGCCGCCGGGTTCATCGCCACCAGCACGTCGAGCACATCGCCGGAGGTGCGCACGAGCCGGGCGCCGAAATTGATTTGGAACGTGGAGACGCCGAATGTGGTGCCGATGGGCGCGCGGATCTCGGCGGGGAAATCCGGGAAGGTGGCAAGGTCGTTACCGGCGAGCGCCGTGGCGAGCGTGAACCGGCCGCCGGCAAGCTGCATGCCGTCGCCAGAATCCCCCGCGAATCGCACCACCGCGGACTCGATCATCTCGCGGTCCGGCCCCCCACGTCGGGACCGGCGCCTGACCAACGCTTCCATCGTATTGTTCCTGGGGATTCCTTTTCGACCTCAGCCCCGGCTGACGGACCTATTTTTCCTAGCCCAACGCGGCAACGAATGCACGTTCGTCACTGATATTCAAACGGTCTTGCGGTGGATCGACCAGGCCACAGATCGTTCGATATAACAAACGCCATAGCATCTCAAGCGCATCCTGCCTAGTGCAGATTTAACGGTTGGTTAAGGCTGGCTTGGAAACTTTCCTGGAAAAGGCGGCAGCAGCGTTCTTTATATCGAACAAATGCGGCCCCGACGCCGCGCGCCACGACCGAAATTTGGCTCGATTTCGCCAAATGTGCCGTGCCATACGCCCATGGAGTACGTTCCAGCGGGCTCATTCGGCGCGTCCGCGGGGATAATTTTTCCTCTTGATTTTGCAGGCAAAAATCATAAGTTGCTGATTGCCCAAATTCGCACGTGCCTGTGGTCGCGCCAAACAAAGACGAATTGGGTTCATCGCGCGGCTTAAAGCAACGACGGTCAGGGCTTTTTTGGTCTCTGCCGGCTCTCCATCGGCCGGGGTTACTGAAGAGGCACACCTTCATTGCCGGGACGTGCGGAACAGGGTTCTCCCGTTCCAATCGTTGGCATCGATCAAGTCCGGTCCCGCGTGGCGTCCGGATCGGCTGATGCCAAACGGCGCACAGACAGGCCGCCAGTCTGCTGGCGGGGGTAGGGATCAGGCGTTCGGGCCGTTTCCATCGCGGCTTAACATCTGGGGCCCTATCCGGATTGGGACATTTGCGCGACGGGAGATGCCGCGATGACAGACCGAATCCGTGATTTTCTTGCCCAGCGACGGCCCGAGGGGCCGTGCCTCGTGCTCGACCTCGACGTCGTGCGCGAGAATTATGAGGGCTTTGCCCGCACCCTGCCGGACACCCGCATCTTCTATGCGGTGAAGGCGAACCCGGCGCCGGAAATTCTCAAACTGCTCGCCGAGCTCGGCTCCTGCTTCGATTGCGCCTCGGTTTCGGAGGTCGAGATGGTTCTCGCCGCCGGCGCGACGCCGGAGCGGATTTCCTACGGAAACACCATCAAGCGGGAGATCGACGTCGCCCGCGCGTATGCGCTCGGCGTGCGCCTATTCGCCGTCGACTGCGAGGCGGAGGTGGAGAAGATCGCCCGTTCTGCCCCCGGCGCCAAGGTGTTCTGCCGCTTCCTGTGCGACGGCACCGGCTCCGACTGGCCCTTGTCGCGCAAGTTCGGCTGCGAGCCGGAGATGGCGCCGAACATCCTGGAACACGCCCACAGGCTGGGGCTCGTCGCCCATGGCGTGTCGTTCCATGTCGGCTCGCAGCAGCGCAACCCGCAGGCCTGGAACCGGGCGCTTTCGGCGGCGGCCCGCATCTTCCGCGCCCTTGCCGAGCGCGGCATCCAGCTCAAGATGGTCAATCTCGGCGGCGGCTTTCCGGCCCACGCCATGCGCAACGTGCCGGAGGTGCGCGCCTATGGCGTCGCCATCTTCCGCGCGCTGCGCCGCCATTTCGGCAACCGCATCCCCGAGACCATCATCGAGCCGGGACGCGGCATGGTGGCCGACGCCGGCGTCATCAAGGCCGAGGTGGTGCTGATCTCGCGCAAGAGCGCCAAGGACCCGATGCGCTGGGTCTATCTCGACATCGGCAAGTTCGGCGGCCTCGCCGAGACCATGGACGAAGCGATCCGCTATCCGATCCGCACGCCGCGCGACGGCGATACGCTGGCGCCTGTCGTGCTCGCCGGGCCGACCTGCGATTCCGCCGACGTGCTTTACGAGCGGGAGCCCTACATGATGCCGGTGTCGCTGGAGATCGGCGACGAGGTGCTGATCGAGGCGACGGGCGCCTATACGCAGACCTATTCCACGGTCGGCTTCAACGGCTTCCCGCCGCTCAAGTCCTTCGTCATCTGAGGCAGCGGAAATGGTCACGATCAGAGCCCAACGCCCCGCCGATCGGGCGGCGATCGAGCGCCTGCTCGATCGGGCGTTCGGCATCGACCGGCACGAGAAAACGGCGCAGCGCCTGCGCGACGGCAGGCTGCCGGCGGACGGGCTCGCCTTCGTCGCCTCTTCGGCGGGCGAGCTCGTCGGCACGGTCAGCCTGTGGGACGTGACGGCGGGGCCGGGCCGGCCGGCCCTGCTGCTCGGCCCGGTCGCCGTCGCCGGCCATCTGCGCGGGCAGGGGATCGGCCGCAAGCTGGTGCGCCACGGCCTCAACCAGGCGGCCGCGCGCGGCCGCGGGGCGGTGATCCTTGTCGGCGATGCGCCCTATTATGGCGGCTTCGGCTTCACCCGGTCGCTGACCCGCGGCCTCGTCCTGCCGGGGCCGGTTGAAAGCGACCGCTTTCTCGGCCTGGAGCTTCAGCCGGGCGCGCTTTCGGATGCCGAAGGGCTGGTCACGGCCAGCGGCCGCATGGCGGTTCCGCCGATCCCGGCGCTGGCCGCGCCGCCGCAGCGCGTAGCGTTCCTGCTGCGCTGATCCTCCGAATCTGGCAAAAAATCGCCTCGCCGGGTGGCCGCTGCCGCCCGGGGCGGATAGTTTTGAGAACCAAAGCGAAACACGGAAGGGGGCAACATGGCGAACCGGACCAAATACGGCACAATCTCCGGTCCCATCGTGATGATCGGCTTCGGCTCGATCGGTTGCGGGACGCTGCCGCTGATCGAGCGCCATTTCAATTTCGACAAGTCGCGCTTCGTGGTCATCGATCCCGAGGACCAGGACCGCAAGCTCCTGGACAAGCGCGGCATCCGCTTCATCCACGAGGCGGTCACGCGCGCCAACCACCGCAAGTTCCTCACCCCGCTGCTGACCGAGGGCGAGGGCCAGGGTTTCTGCGTCAACCTGTCGGTCGACACCTCATCGCTCGACATCATGAAGCTGTGCCGCGAGCTCAAGGTTCTCTATATCGACACGGTGGTCGAGCCGTGGCTCGGCTTCTATTTCGACACCCATCTCGGCGCTGCGGCGCGCACCAACTATGCGCTGCGCGAGACGGTGCGGGAGGAAAAGCGGAACAATCCGGGGGGCACCACGGCGGTCTCCTGCTGCGGCGCCAATCCGGGCATGGTCTCCTGGTTCGTCAAGCGGGCGCTCATCGACATCGCCGGGGACCTGAAGCTCAAATTCGCCGAGCCCAAGAGCCAACAGGACTGGGCGCGGCTGATGCGCCGGGCCGGCGTCAAGGGCGTGCATATCGCCGAGCGCGACACCCAGCGCGCCAACCATCCCAAGCCCATGGAGGTGTTTTGGAACACGTGGTCGGTGGAAGGCTTTCTGTCGGAGGGGATGCAGCCGGCCGAGATCGGCTGGGGCACCCATGAAAAATGGCGCCCGTGCAACGCCCATGGCCAAAAGAAAGGCAACAAGGCGGCGATCTTTCTCGACCAGCCGGGCGCCAATACGAGGGTGCGCTCCTGGTGCCCGACGCCGGGGCCGCAATATGGCTTCCTCGTCACCCACAATGAGTCGATCTCGATCGCTGACTATTTCACCCTGCGGGAGAAGGGCAAGACGGTCTTTCGGCCGACCTGCCACTACGCCTATCACCCCTGCAACGACGCGGTGCTGTCGCTGCACGAGCTGTTCGGCCGCGCCGCCAAGGCGCAGGACCAGCACCACATCCTCGATGAGAACGAGATCGTCGACGGCATCGACGAGCTTGGCGTGCTGCTCTACGGCCACAAGAAGAACGCCTATTGGTTCGGCTCGCAGCTTTCCATCGAGGAGACGCGCAAGCTTGCGCCCTATCAGAACGCGACCGGCCTGCAGGTGACGTCGGCGGTGCTCGCCGGCATGGTCTGGGCGCTGGAGAACCGGGAAGCCGGCATCGTCGAGACCGACGAAATGGACTATCGCCGCTGCCTCGAAATACAGCTTCCCTATCTCGGCCCGGTCAAAGGCTATTACACCGACTGGACGCCGCTCACCGACCGTCCGGGGCTGTTTCCCGAAGACCTCGACGAAAGCGATCCCTGGCAGTTCCGGAACGTTCTGGTGCGCTGAGCGTTGTCGGCCAAGGCGTATGGGTTTCCGGGCCGCGAATCGAGCGGGAAATTTTTCGTGATCGTCCTGCCCTGACGGTGGTCTCGTCACGCGAGCCGTCTATACTTGGCGCGATTGCCGCGCCGGCCCGCATGTGGGCAAAGGACGTGGCCATGCCCCATTGCGTAGCGGGCTGAGAAAGGACGGAGAAATGGCATCGACGGGCACCGCTGTCAGCGCGCCGGCGCGCGGCGGGATCGACACGCACCTCTTGGAACGGCTGTTTGCGACGCGCGCGCAAAGCCTTTCTCTCGCCGAGCACCTGTCCGACGGCGACCAGACCGTCCAGTCGATGCCCGATGCAAGCCCCGCAAAGTGGCACTTGGCGCACACCACCTGGTTCTTCGAGGCGTTCCTGCTGCGTGATCATCTGCCGGGCTACGCGCCGTTCGACGAGCGCTATTTCTATCTCTTCAACTCCTATTACGAGCACGAAGGCGCGCGCCACCCCCGGCCGCAACGCGGCATGATCACGCGCCCCGGCGCCGACGAGGTCCGCGCCTATCGGGCGCATGTGGATGAGAGGCTGGAGCAGCTCGCCTCGAGCGTTTCCGGCAATGAGGCGGCCCTTGTGGCCGAGCGGATCGAGCTTGGCATCAATCACGAACAGCAGCATCAGGAGCTGCTGCTGACCGACATTCTGCACCTGTTCGCCCAGAACCCGCTCGAGCCCGCCTATGCGCAAGGGGCGCCGAAAAGCCTGCCCCGGACGGCGGCCGAGGCCGGCTGGCGCAGCTTTGACGGTGGCGTCGTCACCGTCGGACATGCAGGCTCGGGCTTTGCCTATGACAATGAAGTTCCGGCGCATGAGGCGCTGGTGCGCCCGTTCCGGCTGTCCAACCGGCTCATCACCAACGCGGAATGGCTTCAGTTCATGCAGGACGGCGGCTACGAGACGGCGACGCTGTGGCTGTCGGACGGCTGGGCCACCGTCAAGGCCGAGGGTTGGAAGGCGCCGCTCTACTGGCGGGAGCGCGACGGCGAATGGCGACAGATGGGCCTGTGGGGCCTGCAACCGATCGAGGACGCGGCGCCGGTCTGCCATGTGAGCTATTACGAAGCGGACGCTTTCGCCCATTGGGCGGGGAAAAGGCTTGCCACCGAGTTCGAATGGGAGTTGGCCGCCGCCGGCCTGCCGGAGAGCGGCAACACGGTGGGAACCGGCCATCTGCGCCCGCTGCCCGCCGGTCATCCCGACGGCGGCGCGCGGCAGATGTTCGGCGATCTCTGGGAGTGGACGTCCTCGCCCTACACGCCTTATCCCGGCTTCAAGCCGGCCGCCGGCGCGATCGGCGAATATAACGGCAAGTTCATGTGCAACCAGATGGTGCTGCGCGGCGGCTCCTGCGCGACGCCGGACGGCCATGTGCGGCGCACCTACCGCAACTTCTTCTATCCCCATCACCGCTGGCAGTTCATGGGTCTGCGGCTCGCCGAGGACGGCTGATGACCGTGTTGATGCTGAAACCGCGCTGCGGTGCGGAAGCGATCGACGGCACCGAGCGCTCAGGCTTCAGGGCCGCCGTGCTCGCCGGTCTCGCGCAGCCTCGAAAGTCGATCCCGAGCCGCTTCTTTTACGACAAGCGCGGCTCGGAGCTGTTCGAAGAGATCACCCGGCTTGAGGAATATTATCCGACCCGCGCGGAACTCGAGATCTACGAAACCTACGGCTCGGAGATTGCATCGCTGGCGCCGCAGATCGGCACGCTGGTCGAGTTCGGCTCCGGCTCCAGCCGCAAGATCCGCACCCTGCTCAAGGCGATGCAGGGGCTGAAACTCTATGCCCCGATCGATATTTCCGAGGAGATGCTGACCGCCGAGGCGCAGGCCCTGGCCGCCGACTTCCCGGACCTCGAAATCGTCTCCGTCCACGCCGACTTCATGGGCGAGGTGGTGCTGCCCGCGGCCGTCGCGCGGCACCAGCGGATGGCTTTCTTCCCCGGCTCGACCATCGGCAATTTCCGGCCGCGCGAGGCGCTGCAGTTCCTCGAGCGCGTCCTTGGCGTCGTCGGCGAGGAGGGGATGCTGCTGATCGGCGTCGATCTGAAAAAGGACACGAACACGCTCGTCCGCGCCTATGACGATGCCGCGGGTGTCACCGCCGCATTCAACCTCAATCTTTTGCACCGAATCAACGCCGGGCTCGGCGGCAACTTCGACTTGGCCGGCTTCGCCCATCATGTCCGCTACGACGAGGGGCGCGGCCGCATCGAGATGCACATCAAGAGCCTCAAGACGCAACGGGTCCGCATCTCGGGCCGGACCTTCGACTTTGCCGCCGGCGAGACCATCCACACCGAGAATTCGCACAAATTCACGATTCCCGAGTTCCACCTTCTTGCCCGCGCCGCCGGCTTCGCGCCGCTGCACACCTGGACCGACGGCGAGCGCCGCTTCAGCGTTCACCTGCTTGGGAAGGGCGAGCCGGCCTGATCACGCGTCGGCCGCATCAAGTGCCGATTGGGACGCCGCGATGGCCTGCCGCTCGGTCTGCAACGCGCGGCGGAACAGGTACCACGACGCGGCCGCGCTTGCCGCAAACGAGGTAGCGATCAGGCCGTAGGTAAGGCCGATTTGGAAATGGAAAAGTCCCGCGATCGCCCAGTCGAGCGATATGGAAAGCATGACGAGTTCGGTCGCGACCAGGACCGTTACGCCCAGCGCATTGAGCCAGGCGATGACGACGAGCGGCCTCGGCAAGGCCGCCGCGGGATCGGATTTGGGGAAGGCCATGATGCACCTCGCAAGGCACGAAATCGCGCGCATCGGCGCGCCGCGTCATAAGGTCGGATGCGCCGCGGGCCTGTTCAAGTAGGCGCCGAGGCCGGTCGCGAAATATTTTTGTCTGGGCGCCCGCCGCGCGGACCGCGCGTTCTCAGTCGCCGCTCGCGACGCCTTCGCGGCGCGGGTCGGAGCCGCCGAGAAGCCCTTCCGGCGCAACGCGGATGATGTTGAGCCCGCTGCTCATGACCGGACGGGCGATGTCATGGCCGCGGGCGGAGAGATCCGCTGCGAGCCAGTCCTGGGCCGTGCCTTCCTCGATCTCCAGTGGCCCGTTGCGGCTGCCGAAGGCGGCGAGCGCGGCGGCGGCCTGCGGGTCCATGCCCCAGTCGATCAAGGCGACGAGCGCCTTGACCGCGAAAAGGATGATGCGGCTGCCTCCCGGCGAGCCGAGCACGGCGTCGAGCGCGCCGTCGGGGCCGAAGACCATGGTCGGGGCCATCGAGCTGCGCGGCCTTTTTCCGCCCTGCGGCCGATTGGCGATCGGGTCGCCGGCGGCGTCCTGGGGCGAAAAGGAGAAATCGGTGAGCTGATTGTTGAGCAGGAAGCCGCCGACCATCAGGCGTGAGCCGAAGGCGGTCTCGATCGAGGTCGTATAGGAGACCGCATTGCCGTCGTTGTCGACGATGGAAATGTGGCTGGTGCCGGGCTGTTCGACGGTGGCGTCGCGGCCGGAAGGCGCAGACCGGCGGCTCGGCGGCCTGCCCGGCTCGGCGGGGCCGGAAGCCCTTTCCGGATCGATCAGCGCTGCCCGCTCGGCGAGATAGCTGGGATCGATGAGCCCGTCCGGCACCGGCACGAAGTCATCGTCGGCCATGTAGCGGTTGCGGTCGGCGAAGCCAAGTTTTTCGGCTTCGGCGATCAGGTGGACGGCGCGCGCGCTCGGCTGCGGCCCGAGATCGAAGCCGTCGAGCATCGTCAGCGTCTGCGCCACCGTAAGCCCGCCCGAGGAGGGCGGGCCCATGCCGCAAACGCGCATTGCCCGGTAGGGCACGCAGACGGCCTTGCGCGGCTTAGCGGCATAGCCGGCAAGATCGGCGGCGCTCATTTCGCTTTTCGGTTCATCGCCGGCGGCCAACGCGGCGAGGATGTCGCCGGCGATCGGCCCGGCATAGAAGGTCTGCGCGCCGTCGCGGGCGATGAGCTCAAAGGTCGCGGCGAGCGCCGGGTTCTTCAGCACATGACCGAGCGGCCAGGGCTCGCCGTCGGCGTCGAAAAACAGTTCCCGCGCCGGCAGCGAAAATGCCTCTGCGCCTGTCTCCGCCAGCAACGCATTGAGACGCGGCGAGACGCCGAAGCCGTCGCGGGCAAGCACGATCGCGTCGTCGAACAGCGCCGCCCAGGCAAGCCGCCCATGCCGCTCGTGCGCTGCCGCCAGCAAGGCGACCACCCCCGGCACGCCGACCGAAAGGCCCTTGCCGACCGCGTCGGGCCAGCGCATCGGGCTTCCGTCGGGCTTAAGGAAGCGGTTCTCTCGGGCTGCTTCCGGCGCCGTCTCGCGGCCGTCATAGGTGTAGAGCTTGCGCTCCTCAGCGTCCCAGTAGAGCAGGAAACCGCCGCCGCCGATGCCGGAGGATTGCGGCTCGACGACGTTAAGGATCATCTGCACGGTGACCGCCGCGTCGAGTGCATTGCCGCCGCGGCGCAGGACGGCGCGGCCGGCGCGTGCGGCCAGCGGATGGGCGGCGGCGACCATGAATCGCTCGGCTGAGGCCGCCGGGCCTGCCGCGCCTTGAGGCTCCAGCGCGGCGCGGTAGGTCTGCGCGGCGACCGGCATCGGGCCGCCAAGGGCATAGGCCAGCCCTGCTGCGATCAAGAATGTCCGAGTTGCCCTTGCGATCCCGACGACGGATCTCGGGAAGCGTGCGTCGTTACGAGGAGCCACCGTTGTTCTTGGCGTTCGTGCGAGCCATGGTCCTCCAGAAATCGAAAGCCGCCATGGCGAATGCGAGGGTGAGAACAACGAACAGGTCGAACTCCTTAACAAACGCCACGGTAACGGCCAGGAAGGCGAAGAAGCCGGCAAGGCTGAGAAAGGCAAGCAGTCTGTCGGTCGTCATGATGGCGTCCTTGAAGGTTCGGCGAGGGCAAGTCTATCGCGTTCTCGCAAGTCCGTCATGTCACTTCCTGTTCGTTGAGACGATCGACCAGCCAGGCGGCGGCGCGCAGCAGCCGGGCGTCGTTGGCGCGCTGCCCGACCAATTGCACGCCGATCGGCAGTCCGTGGCCACCGACGAGCAGCGGCAGCGAGACGGCCGGCGTTCCGCAAAAGGTCCACAAGGTGCAGAAGGTCGGATCGCCGGTCGTGTCGAGGCTATCGGGTGCCTCGCCGGTCGCAGCCGGCGTGATGACGGCGTCGTAACGGGAGAAGATCTCGTCGAGCCCCGCATTCAGCACCGCGCGCCAGTCCATGGCTGCCGCATAGGCGACCGCCCTGACCTCGCGGCCCTCCTCGATGATGCCACGCAGGCTTTCGGAAAGCTGGTCGCGGCCGCGCTCGTAGAGCCCCGCCAAGCTCTTGGCGATGTCGGCGAACATGATCCTGCGGTGCCAGTCCCAGGCGTCGGCGAAGATGTCCGGCAGCGCCACCTCGTCGCATTGCTCGCCGAGCGTGGCGGCGAGTTCCGCAAAGCCCTCCTGGGTGTCGCCGTCGGCCTTGTCCCAGACCGGAGTCTTGACGAAGGCGAAGGCCGGCTTCACGGGCGGCGCCTCGGCGGCGATCGTGCGCAAGGGCGGGGCCGGGCGCGGCTTAGAATCCGGGTCGCGCGCGTCGTAGCGCATCAGTGTTTCGCCGAGCAGCGCCAGATCGGCCACCGAGCGGCCGTAAACGCCGATCGTGTCGAGAAAACGGGACTGGGCGAAGACGCCGGTGCGCGGGATCAGGCCGTGGGTCGGCTTGAGGCCGAAGATGCCGCAATAGGATGCCGGCCGGATCACCGATCCGTTGGTTTGGCTGGCGACCGCCAGCGGCGCCATGCCCGAGGCGACGGCGGCCGCGGAGCCCGACGAGGAGCCGCCCGGCGTATGCGCGGCGTCATGCGGGTTCCTGGTCTTGCCGGGATGCATGAGGGCGCATTCCGTGGTCACCGTCTTGCCGAGAATGATGGCGCCGGCCTGGCGGAGCAGCGCCACGGCGGTTGAATCCTCGCTCGGCTGGCGGCCGCGGTGCAGCACGGTGCCGTTCTCCGTCGGCATGTCGGCGGTATCGAAGATGTCCTTGACGCCGACCGGAAGGCCGTGCAGCGGCCCGATCGGCCGGCCGGCCTGACGCTGTTCGTCGCGGCTGTTTGCCTGAGCGCGGGCGTGGTCCGGGTCGAGATAGGCCCAGGCCTCGACATCGCCGTCGCGCTCGGCGATGCGCTTGAGGCAGGCTTCGACGAGCTCGACCGCTCGCACCTCGCCGGAAGCGAGCTTGGGCGCAAGCTGCGCCGCGCTGAGGTCCGCGAGATCGACCTTCATGACAAAGGCCTAACGGCCGTAGAACTGCTCAGGCAGCCACATCGCGATGCCCGGGAAGATATAAAGGATCGCCATGGCCAGGACGATGATGGCGAGGTAAGGCATCACTCCCTTGAAGATCTGCACCAGCTCCACCCCGGGCGGCGAGACGCCCTTCAGGTAATAGGCCGCCATGGCCATCGGCGGTGTCAGGAACGAGGTCTGCAGGTTGAGCGCGATGAGGATGCCGAAGAACAGGGGATCGATGTTGAAATGCGGCAGCAGCGGCAGGAAGATCGGCACGAAGATGATGATGATCTCCGACCATTCCAGCGGCCAGCCGAGCAGGAAGATGATGATCTGGGCGATGATCAGGAACATGATCGGTGAAAGATCGAGGCCGAGCACGAAGTCGCTGATGAGCTGCTCGCCGCCAAGATAGGAAAACACCGAGGAAAAGGTCCACGAGCCGACGAACAGCCAGCACACCATGGCCGTGGTGCGCACCGTCAGATAGACGGATTCGCTCAGACCCTGCCAGCGCACGCCGAGCACGGCGCCGGCGAAAGGAGCGCCGAACAGCATGCCAAGGTCGAGAACGCGCAAGGTCGTGTCATTGTTGGGCAGATAGGGCTGGATCGCGAAATAGTAGAGGGCGGCGAGAGCCAGCCCGGCAAACGCGCCGGCGCCGGACAGCTTGATGAACTTGTTCTCGATGCCGCCGCCAAGACCGGCCTCGATGACCCACAGCATGGCCGTCGAGACAACCAGGGTGAGCACCGACAGGCCGACAGCGAACCCCGACCAGGTTATGGCGAAGTCCAGCAACGCCGATAATACGGGCACGGAAAGACCAAGGCTCCACAGGGCCAATTTGACCAGCGGCGTGGCGATCAGAACATACGCCGAAGTCTTTAGGGTGAGCCACAACATGTGATGCGCCGGGCTGGGCCGGGAGAGGGCGGCGAAGACCGCAACGATGGGGTCAAAGGCAATGCGGAACAAAGCCATCAGCACGATGGCGACCACGATCCACACGCCTGGCGGCCAGCCAGTGATTTGTCCGGAGAAGCCGAAAAAGACGCCGAAGAATGTGACAACGGCCAGCGTCGCAACAGCGCCATAAGCGCCGGTGCCGACGAGGGCGACCCAATTCCAAGCCTTGCCATCGAGCCGCATCCGGCTCCAAGGCGGTGGCGCTGCGGTGCCGGAAAAATAGAAGTTGAGCTGATAGAGCGAGGCGAGCACGAGGCCGCCAAGGGCGCCAATGGACGCCGCCTCGGAGGGCGTGGCAAGTCCAAACAATATGGCGCCGAGAACCGACAGAATCAGGAAGGCGAGCGGGAAGAAGGAGGCCAGCAGCATGGTGAAGATCTGCTCGCCCGTCAGGTGCGCGGTCTCCTCCGCCCTGGGCTTGGGGGCGAGCGTCGGGTCGAACCATGCCCGCGCGATAACATAGATGATGTACATGCCGGCGAGTAGGAAGCCCGGGATCATCGCGCCGGCATAGAGTTGGACGATCGAGACGCTGGACGTTGCCGCGTAGACGATCAGCATGATCGACGGAGGGATCAGGATGCCGAGGCAGCCGCCGGCGCAGATGACGCCCGCCGCGAAGCTCGTATTGTAGCGCACCTTGAGCATGGCCGGAAAGGCGAGCAGGCCCATCAGCGTCACCACGGCGCCGACGATGCCCGTCGCGGTGGCGAACAATGCGCAGGTCGTCAGCGCCGCGATCGCCATGGAGGCGGGCATGCGGCGGGAGGCGATGTTCAGGGTGTAGAACAGACGATCGATAATGTTGGCGCGCTCGACGATGTAGCCCATGAACAGAAACAGCGGCACCGCGGTGAGCACGTCATTCGACATGACCGAGTAGGTCTGGTTGACCAGAAGGTCGAATATCCGGTTATTGAAAAACCCGCCGATCCAGGTCTCCGTCAGTGTCGAGGGATCCGCGCCGGCCTCGACGGCCCGGTTGAAAGCGCGCCACATGCGGCCGGCGTCGAAATAGGCGTAGTAGCCGAAGCCGACGCCCATCGCGACCAGGGTGAAGGCAATAGGGAAGCCCAGCAGGATGATGAAGATGAAGACCCCGAGCATTGTCAAGGCGACCTGCGGATCGGTCATCGCTCGCGCCTCTCCTCAGGCTCTGCCCGACGGTCGGTCAGCACATCGACCGCTTCCGTCCCATGACGCAGCATCTCGAGTTCATGCTCCTTGAGCAGTCTGGCTTCGATCTCCTCGACATCCTCGGCGGGGCGCATCCACTTGCCGGTGCGCAGACAGACGATGCAGCGCATGACCTGGGCGATGCCCTGGAAGAAGAGGAGAATGGCGGCGGCGACCATGATCGTCTTGAACTGAAACACCGGGACGTCGGCGGGGCTGCTGACGCTGACTTCGAGAAAACGCCACGAGCGCGCCGCGTATTTCCAGCCCGCGAGCACCAGGGCGGTGACGCCGGGGAAAAAGAAGATCATGTAGAGAACCAGCTCGACCTTGGCCTGCGTGCGGGGCTTCCACAGCCGGTAGACGAAATCTCCCCGCACGTGACCGTCGCGCGAAAGCGTATAGGCACCCCCCATCATGAACAGCGTGCCGTACATGACATACGAAACGTCGAACGCCCAGGCCGTCGGGTCGTTGAGGATGTATCTGACGAAGACCTCGTAGGCGGTCCCGAACGTCATGACGATGATCGTCCAGGCGAAGGCCTTGCCAAACCACGCCGAGACGCGATCAGCGATCATGATATAGCGCATCATGGGGGGGGTTCCGCATATTCAAGCAACGACCCGGCGGCCCGCATTAAGGCCGCCGGATCGCGATGTGGAAGCTTGCCGCGGGTCAGAGCTTCAGCTTGCCCGGGAAGTAGTGCTCGTAGGCGAGCGCATAGTCGGGCGAGTTCATGAGTTCGTAGAACACGGTCCGTTCCACCCACGCGCGCTGGCTGTCCATGCAGCGCTTCATGAAGTCGTCCTTCTCCAGCTCCGCGATAAGCTCGTCCCAGGCCTTGAGCTCGGCGTCGAGGATTTCCTTCGACGTGCGATGCACGGTGACGCCGTTGTCCTTCTGCAGCGTCTCGAGGTCCTTCGAGTAGTTGTCGAGCCCCAGCGCCGTGTTCGACATGGTAATCGCCTCGACGCCGTATTGCAGGATCGCCTGCAGGTCTTCCGGCAAGCCGTCGAAGAAGTCCTTGTTGAACAGGAACTCGAACGACTCGCTCGCCTGGTGATAAGAGGAGAGAAGATAGTGCTTGGCCACGTCCTGGGAGCCGAAGCGCATGTCGGACGACGGGTTGTTGAACTCGAAGGCGTCGATCACGCCCCGCTCCATGGCCGGCACGATTTCGCCGCCGGGAAGCTGCGCGACGCTCATGCCCATCTTCTGCATCAGGTCGGCGGCGAGGCCGACCGTGCGGTACTTGAAGCCTTGAATTTCCGCCACCGTCGTCACCGGGTTCTTGAACCACCCGAACGGCTGGGCCGGCATCGGGAAGCCGTAGAAGCCGTAAACGTTCAGCCCCATGATGTCCTGGGTCAGCTCCTTGTAGAGCTCCTTGCCGCCGCCCTGGTAGAACCAGGCCAGCATGTTCAGGGCAGTGCCGCCCCAAACCGGGCCGGTACCGAACAGCGAAGCCGCCTTGTGCTTGCCGTACCCGTAGACCGGCACCGTGTGCGCCGCGTCGAGTACGCCGTCATTGACGCCGTCGAGCACCTGAAAGGCGCCGACCACGGCACCGGCGCTCAGTAGATCGACCTTGAGCCGGCCGCCGGACATCTTCTCGACGCGCTCGACATACTCCCGGGCGAAGTCCATCCAGATGTCCGAAGCAGGCCAGGACGTCTGCATTTTGCAAACGACGGGTGCCTGCGCGGTAACGACTGCCGGCATGGCGAGCGTGCCGGCGGCGGCGCCGGCGGCAATCGCGCCGCCCTTCAGAAACTTGCGGCGTGATACTTTGGATTTCTTGGCTGTAACCATATCTCTAAATCCTCCCTTATCGGCTTTCCAATCCACTGCGGTCAGATTCTTCCGATGCTACCGGAACCCAAGCTAGAGGGCACTAGACATCTGGTTTGAACGAGATTTTCAACCGGTGACATTGTCGCAAGCAAGTCGCGGAATGTCGATGCCAAGGCTACCCTCCCTTTCTTGGACTGTGGCCAAACTCTGCTGTCGGCGCAAGCCCAATGCAGTGGACGGACTGCTTCTTGCGCTAAAAAAACCCATTCGGAGCGCACTATGGGTATTTTCATGCAACATTTCTCGCAAAAGGAAAATATGTTTTTCCACTGCCCTGCGAATGGCGGCGATGCCGTTGCGCGTCCGTATGCGGCATTGGGGCCGGGTCGGCGCGCCGTGGCGGAAAAGGGGAAGGGGGCCGCTCATGAAGCGAAAAGCCATCCGGGTCCGAAGACGGGAGGCGTGCCTGCCATGACCGGGTTTGCCAACGTCAAAGCCTGCCTGTTCGACGCCTACGGCACCTTGTTCGACGTCCATTCGCTGGTCGGCCGGGTGGCCGAATCGCTCGGCGACAAGGCTCAAACCGTCTCCAGCGCCTGGCGCGACAAGCAGCTGCAATATACCTGGCTGCGCAGCCTGATGCGCGCCCATGCCGATTTCTGGCAGGTGACCGGCGAGGCGCTCGACTATGCGCTCGGTCTCAACGGCATCGACGATGCCGCCATTCACCATGAATTGATGCAGGCCTATCTGACGCTTGACGCCTACGCGGACGTGGCGCCGGCGCTTGATGAGCTGAAGCGTCGCGGGTTCAAAACCGCGATCCTGTCGAACGGCAGCCCGCACATGCTTAGCTCCGCCGTTGCATCGGCCGGCATCGGCGATGCCCTCGACGCGGTCCTGTCGGTGGAGGATGTCGGCGTCTACAAGCCCGACCCGCGGGTCTACCGCATGGCCGCCGACAGATTCGCGGTCGAACCGCATCAGCTCTGCTTCGTCTCCGCCAATGGCTGGGACGCCGCCGGCGCGGCGCATTTCGGTTTGCGGGTCGCCTGGCTGAACCGCTTCGGCCAGAAGCCCGAGAGGCTTCCGGGCAAACCCGGCGCGGTGATCAAAGGGCTTGACGCCCTGCCGCCGCTGCTCGCCGCATAACCCCTTAACAGGACAGGCCGAAGGCGTTCCTCGACTGGGCTTGTGCTCGGCCCCTCATGGGCCTTTAATGGCGACGCGCCAAAGCCTTCAAGCCGTCGTCGAAAAAGGGGCGCAGCGACGCCAAAGGGTGTCAGGGGGATAACGGCTCAGTCGTGTGGGCTTATTCAACGTGGGAGGAAGTTTCATGGACCGTCGCAGTTTTCTCAAGAAGGCCGGCCTTGCGACCGGCGCCGTGGCGGCGTCCGCTCTGACCGCGCCGGCCATCGCGCAAGGCGGCACAGAGCTGAAAATGGTCACATCGTGGCCGAAAAACTTTCCCGGCCTGGGCACCGCGGCGGAGCGGTTCGGCCAGCGGATCGAAAAGGCGACCGAGGGCCGCTACAGGATCCGGGTTTTCGCCGGCGGCGAGCTGGTGCATCCGCTCAAATGCCACGACGCGGTCCAGGAGGGCACCGCCGATCTTTATCATTCGGCCGACTATTACTATCAGGGCAAGGTGACGGGCTATTCCTTCTTCACCGCGGTGCCGTTCGGCTTCCGACCCGACGAAATCGACGCCTGGGTTCACCATGGCGGTGGCCAGGCGCTGTGGGACGAGATCGGCGGCGCGTTCGGCATCAAGCATCTGCCGTGCGGCAATACCGGTTCGCAGATGGGCGGCTGGTTCAACAAGCCGATGCGCAGCCTCGAGGACTTCAAAGGCCTGAAGATGCGCATCCCCGGCCTCGCGGGCGACGTCATCAAGGCGCTCGGCGGCACCTCGGTGACGCTGGCCGGCGCGGAGATCCTGCCTGCCCTGCAGGCCGGCACGGTCGACGCCGCCGAATGGGTTGGGCCGTGGAACGATCTCGCCTTCGGCTTGTACAAGGTCGTCAAGTTCTACCACTATCCGGGCTTCCACGAGCCGGGCTCGTTGCTCAGCCTCGGCGTCTCGCGCAAGGTTTGGGACGGCCTGTCGGAAACCGACAAGGCGATCTTCGAGCACGCCGCGCTGGCCGAGAACAACTACAATCTCGCCGAGTTCAACGCCAACAACACCCAGGCGCTGGAAACACTGATAACCAAACACGGCGTCGAGCTGGTCGAGTTCTCCGACGACATCTATCGCGGCATGGGCGCGGCGGCCAAGGACGTCCTGGCGGCGGCCGGCGCCACCGATCCGATGACCAAAAAGGTCTATGAGAGCTTCCTCGACTTCCGCAAGAAGGTAGTGGCCTGGTCGGAGCTGTCCGACCAGAGCTACATGAACAAGCGCGCCCTCACCACGTTCTGATCGGGCAGTTTTCACGCGGCCGGTCGTGACGACGGCCGGCCGCGGGCCTTGTCGCGCCGGCCGGCTCGGAGGATGCGGTGTTGACGCTCGCAGCGATCATCGAGGCCATCGACCGCGTCAATCGCGCGGTTGGGCGGACGATCGCCTGGCTCGCATTGCTGATGGCGTTGATCCAGTTCGTCGTCGTGATCCTGCGCTATGTCTTCGCCGTCGGCTTCATCCCGATGCAGGAATCGATCTGGTATCTGCACGGCATTCTGTTCATGGCCGGCGCCGGCTTCACGCTCATGCATGACGGCCATGTGCGCATCGACATCTTCTACAATTCCACCACGCCCAGGGCCAGGGCACTGGTCGATCTGTGGGGCAGCCTCTTCTTCCTCATTCCCATCTGCATCCTGACCGTCGTGCTGTCCTGGGGCTATGTCACCAACTCCTGGCGCATCTTTGAAGGCTCAACCGAGATCAGCGGCCTGCCGTTCATCTATCTCCTGAAGACGATGCTCTGGGTCTTCGCGTTTCTCGTCGGGCTGCAGGGCATCGCCCTCGTCGCGCGGGCGCTGCGCTATCTGCGCGGCGAGACCGGCGACTACAAGGCCAGCGCCGACGGGCCGGGGATCGAGGCATGATTGCGCCCGAACTGCTCTGCGTGGTCATGTTCATCGTCGCCTGCGGCCTGTTGCTGCTTGGCTTTCCGGTCGCGTTCACGCTCGCCGGATCGGCCGCGGCGTTCGCCTTTCTCGGTTATTTCCTCGGCATTTTCGACCTCTCCTTCCTGACCGCCTTCCCGCAGCGCATCTTCTCGACCATGACCAACGAGGTGCTGGTCGCGGTGCCGCTGTTCGTGTTCATGGGGGTGATGCTCGAACGCTCCAAGATCGCCGAGGAGCTGCTCGACAATATGGGCCGGGCGTTCGGTCCGCTTCCCGGCGGGCTCGCCTATTCGGTGTGCGTCGTCGGTGCGCTGCTCGCCGCCTCGACCGGCATCGTCGGCGCCACCGTCGTCACCATGGGCCTGTTGTCGCTGCCGACCATGATCCGCCGCGGCTATAATGTGAGCTTTGCCTGCGGCTCGATCGCCGCCTCCGGCACGCTGGGGCAGATCATCCCGCCGTCGATCGTGCTGGTGCTGCTCGGCGACCAGCTGTCCGTCGCCTTCCAGAACGCGCAGTTCGGATTGGGAATCTTCGCTCCCGACACGGTGTCGGTGAACGATCTGTTCGCCGGCGCCCTGTTTCCCGGCTTGATTCTCGTTGGCATGTACATCGTCTATCAGTTGGTTTTTGCGGCGCTAATGCCCAATGAGGCGCCAGCCATCCCGCGCGGCGAGCTGATCCACGTTTCCGGCTGGGGATTTGCCCGGCATCTCATCGGCGCACTGTTTGCACCGATCATTCTGATCGTCGCCGTCCTCGGCTCGATCCTCGGCGGACTGGCCTCGCCGACGGAAGCCGCCGGTGTCGGGGCCATCGGTGCCACGATGCTCGCCGGCTACAGGCTCGATCCGCGCCGCGGCCGGCTGATCGCGCTCGGCGGGGTGTGCCTGGCCGGGCTGCTGGCGCTGACCATTGCCTACGATCTCAGGATGCAACGCACCGTCATCGCCACGGACGAGATGATCGCCTTCGCGGCGGCGGTCGTGCTTGCGGTCGGACTGCTTGTCGGGCTGATCGTTTCGGTGCTGCGCGTCTATGCGGTCCGCACCGGCAAGAACGATCGGGTGCTGGTGTCGGTCATGGAATCGACGACCATGATCTCGTCGATGGTGTTCGTGATCCTGATCGGCGCGCAGATGTTCAGCCTGGTGTTTCGCGGCTTCGGCGGCGACCTGTGGATCGAGGCGTTCCTGACCAGCCTGCCCGGCGGCGTCATCACGGCCATGCTGCTGGTCATGGCCGTGATGTTCATCATGGGCTTCTTTCTCGATTTTCTGGAGATCATTTTCATCGTCGTGCCCATCGTCTCGCCGATTCTCCTGCAGATGGAGATGCCGAACGGAGAGCTGATGAGTCCGGTCTGGCTCGGCGTCATGATGGCGATCAACCTGCAGACCTCGTTCCTGACGCCGCCTTTCGGCTTTGCCCTGTTCTATCTGCGCGGCGTGGCGCCGGACAGCGTCAAGACCATGGACATCTATCGCGGCATCGTTCCCTTCGTCTTCATTCAGCTTCTCGGCCTCATCGTCATCTGGTACCTGCCGGGTGTGGCCACCTGGCTGCCGCTGACGCTCTACGGGCGTTAGAGCCCTTTGTCGGCGGAATTGCTGTAAGCTTGCCTCCATGACGCTCAATGCCGTGTCGCTCGACGACAAATACGATCTGTCCAAGCGGCAGGTGCTGCTTTCAGGCGCCCAGGCGCTGGTGCGGCTGATGCTGATGCAGCAGGCGCGCGACAAGCGCGCGGGGCTCGACACGGCGGGCTATGTCACCGGCTATCGCGGCTCGCCCCTCGGCGGCGTCGACCAGCAGTTCGAGCGCGCCGGGCCGGTTGTCAAGGCCGGCAACATCGTCTTCCAGCCCGGCCTCAACGAGGAGCTGGCGGCAACCGCCCTGTTCGGCGCCCAGCAGGCGGAGATGCGCGGCGAGGGCCGCTATGACGGGGTGTTCGGCATGTGGTACGGCAAGGGGCCGGGCGTCGACCGTTCCGGCGATGCCTTCCGCCACGCCAACATGGCCGGCACCTCCAGGCATGGCGGCGTGCTGGTGCTTGCCGGCGACGACCACGGTGCGGAATCCTCCACCGTCGCCCACCACAGCGAGTTCGCGCTGATCGACGCGATGATCCCGGTGCTGCACCCGGCCGGCGTCCAGGAGATTCTCGATTTCGGCATCCTCGGGCTTGCCCTGTCGCGCTTTTCCGGCCTCTGGGTCGGGGTCAAGTGCGTCCACGACAATGTCGAATCGACCGCGGTCGTCGACGGCTCCCTCGACCGCATCGCGATCAAGCGTCCCGACGGTTACAGGATGCCGCCGGGCGGGCTCAACATCCGCCCCGGCGACGACCGGGTGGAGCAGGAGCGCCGGCTGCACACCCATAAGCGCGAGGCCGCGATCGCCTTTGCCCGCGAAAACGCCCTCAACCGGATCGTGATGGATGGCGGCGCCGCGCCCAAGATCGGCGTCATCGCCACCGGCAAGAGCTATCTCGACACGTGCGCCGCCCTCGATTGCCTCGGCATCGACGAGGCCGCCGCCGCCCGGCTCGGCCTGCGCCTTCTCAAGGTCGGCATGGTGTGGCCGCTGGATGGCGGGATCGTCGCCGACTTCGCCCGCGGGCTCGATCTCGTCATCGTCGTCGAGGAGAAGCGCGCGCTGATCGAGACGCAGATGCGCGACGAGCTCTACGGCAAGCCGAACGCGCCGGCGATCATCGGCAAGTCCGACGAGAACGGCCGGCCCCTGTTTCCCTCCTACGGCACGCTCGAGCCGCACCAGATCGCCGTTGCCCTCGGCGAGCGGCTGCTTGCCCGCGGCGGCGATGACGCGGTCATGGCCGGCCTTGCCGCCGTCAGGCGCGCCGCCGCCGGTCTCGACGGTCTGCCCGACATCGCCACGCGCATCGCCTATTTCTGCGCCGGCTGCCCGTACAATGTCGCCACGATCATCCCCGAGGGCGCGCGCGGCTATGCCGGCATCGGTTGCCACTGGATGGTGCAGGCGATCCCCGGGCGCCGCGTCGAGGGGGCGACGCAGATGGGCGGGGAGGGGGCGAACTGGATCGGCGAGGCGCCGTTTTCCAGCCGCCGGCACATCTTCCAGCAGGTCGGCGACGGCACCTACGGTCATTCGGGCTCGCTCGCCATCCGCGCCGCGGTGGCGAGCGGCGTCACCATGACCTTCAAAATCCTGTTCAACGACGCGGTGGCGATGACCGGCGGCCAGGGCCTCGACGGCGGCCTGACGGTGCCGGCGATCGCCCACCAGGTCGAGGCCGAAGGGGTGAGGCGCATCGCGGTGGTCTCGGACGAGCCGGAGAAATACCGTAGCCGCGCGGGCTTGCCGAAATCGGCCATGGTGCATCACCGCCGCGATCTCGACGCGGTGCAGAAGGCGCTGATGGACGAGGACGGCGTCAGCGTCCTCATCTACGACCAGACCTGTGCGGCGGAAAAGCGCCGCCGGCGCAAGCGCGGCGCCTATCCGGATCCCGCCCGGCGCGTGTTCATCAATGCGGAGGTGTGCGAGGGCTGCGGCGATTGCGGCCTCCAGTCGAACTGCGTTGCCATCCAGCCGCTCGAGACGCCGTTCGGCCGCAAGCGGCGCATCGAGCAGTCGATCTGCAACAAGGATTTCTCCTGCCTAGACGGCTTCTGCCCGAGCTTCGTCACGGTCGAGGGCGGCGCGCTGGCAGCACCCGCGCCGGTCAGGGAAGACGAGGCGTTCGCGGCGCTGCCGGAGCCGAAGCCGGCCGCGCTCGATGCGCCTTACGCGATTCTCATCACCGGCGTCGGCGGCACCGGCGTCGTCACCGTCGGAGCGATACTCGCCATGGCCGCGCATCTTGAGGGCAAGGGCGCGGGCCTCATCGACATGACCGGGATCTCGCAGAAGAATGGCGGCGTCGCCACCCATCTGAAGATCGCCGCCCGGCCGCCGGACATCAACGCGATCCGCGTCCCCGACGGCGCCGCCGACCTCGTCATCGGCTGCGACCTCGTCACCTCGGCCTCGGCCAAGATCCTGATGGCGGCGGGCCCGCGCACCCGCGCCATCGTCAACACCCACGAGCTGATGCCGGCGGTTTTCACCCAGCAGGCCGACTACGAGCTGCCCACGGCCGAATTGAAGGCGGCGATCGCGGGCCGCGTCGGCAAGGGCAGGGCCGATTTCATCGATGCGACCCATATGTCAGCCGCCCTGACCGGCGATTCCATCACCACCAATCTGTTCATGCTCGGCTACGCGGTGCAGAAGGGCCTGCTCCCGGTCGCGCCGACGGCAATCGACGAGGCGATCGCGCTCAACGGTGTTGCCGTCGAGATGAACCGCTCGGCTTTCTCGTGGGGGCGGCGGGCGGCGCATGACTTGGCCAGGGTCAAACGGCGCGTCGGGCCGCCGCAACGGGCAGAGCCCGAAAGTCTCGATGCGCTCATCGCCCGGCGCGTCGAGTTCCTGACCGCCTATCAGGATGCCGCCTATGCCGACAAATATTGCCGCCGGGTCGAGGCCGCGCGGGCGGCGGAAGCCAAGGTCATGCCCGGATCGGACCGCTTCGCCGAGGCGGTCGCCCGGTCGCTGTTCAAGCTGATGGCCTACAAGGACGAGTATGAGGTGGCGCGGCTTTATACCGACGGCGCCTTCGCGCGTTCCCTGGCTGCGACCTTCACCGGCGGCTACAGGCTCAAGTTCCATCTGGCGCCGCCGCTCTTCGCGCGGCCAGACCCTGCGACCGGACGGCCGCGCAAGCGCGCCTTCGGCCCGTGGATGTTCGCCCTCTTCAGGCTGCTCGCGAAAGGCAAGGCTCTGCGCGGCACACCGTTCGACATGTTCGCCTGGTCGGCGGAGCGGCGCCTGGAGCGGCGGCTTCTCGGCGACTATGAAGCGATGCTTGACGAAATCATCGCAAGCCTTTCGTCTGAAACCCATGCCGGCGCCATCGCTCTGGCCGCCTTGCCGGAAAAGATCAGCGGCTTCGGCCCGGTCAAGCAGGCGGCCGCCGCCGGTTATGAGGCCGAGCGGGCAAGGCTTCTTGCGGCCTTCAGGGGAGCCGGCGCGGCCGATGAGCCATCGGCTGCCTCGTCCCTACGCGCCACCGCCGCGGGGTGAAACGACCGACGGTTCCCACCCATGCTCGCGGGCGATATCGACGACGAGCGCGCCAAGCGCTGAAAAGTCGGCGCGGCGCGGCGAGCTCTTGCGCCAGACAAGGCCGATGACGCGGCGCGGCTGTGGCGCGGCAAAGCGCAACACTGAGATGCCCTGCCGCCCGCCCACCTCGCTTGCCGCCGCCATTTCCGGCAGCAGCGTCACGCCATAGCCGCTGGCGACCATTTGCAGGATGGTGGCGAAGCTGGCGGCGCCGAAGCCGGCGGTCGTGGCCGGGTCGGCCTGGGCGCAATAGCTGAGCGCCTGGTCGCGGAAGCAGTGCCCCTCCTCGAGCAGAAGCAGACGCTCGCCTTCGACGCATTTAAGATCCGTCGCCGCCCTTCCCGCGAGCGGGTGGCCGGCCGGCACCGCCAGCAGAAAGCGGTCCTCAAACAGCGCCGCCTCCGCGAGCTCTCCGCCAGTGACCGGCAGGGCGGCGAGCACGACATCGAGCTGCCCCTGGACAAGCTCCTCGATCAGCACCGACGTCTGGGTCTCGCGCAGCCTTAAGGAAAGCTCGGGATAGAGCTGCCCAATCTTCTCGAGCGCATCGGGCAAAAGATAAGGGCCGATGGTCGGGATGATGCCGAGCTTGAGCTCGCCGACCAGCACCCCCTGGGCGTGGCGGGCGAAATCCATCAGGTCCTGGCTCTTGGTCAGGATTTCGTCTGCCCGGCGCAGCACCTCCTTGCCCGCGTGTGTCAACGTGACGCGGACAGGCGCCCGTTCGAATAGCTCGACCCCGAGCATATCTTCCAATTGACGCACCTGCATGCTCAGCGCCGGCTGGGTCACGTGGCAGGCCTGCGCGGCACGACCGAAATGACCTGCATGCGCGAGCGCTTGAAGGTAGCGGAGCTGCCGTAGGGAGAATTGCGTCATAAGATTATCTTATCACAATCAACAAAAACTTCTATTTGAACTTATTCCGCAGCCCCGGCATGTTGTGCCCATCGCCAAGAGAAAAGAGGAGACAGAGATGGCCAAACGACCGCAATTGACCACCACCGCCGGCGCGCCGGTCGGCGACAATCAGAATTCGCTTACCGCGGGTGCGCGCGGTCCGGTCCTCATTCAGGACTACCAGCTCATCGAGAAGCTCGCGCACCAGAACCGCGAGCGCATCCCGGAGCGCACCGTCCACGCCAAGGGCTGGGGCGCCCATGGCACGCTGACCATCACCGGCGACATCTCGAAATACACCAAGGCCAAGTGCCTGCAGCCGGGCGCCAAGACCGACATGATCGCCCGCTTCTCGACCGTCGCCGGCGAGGCTGGCGCGGCCGACGCCGAACGCGACGTGCGCGGCTTTGCGCTGAAGTTCTACACCGAGGAGGGCAATTGGGATCTCGCCGGCAACAACACGCCGGTCTTCTTCGTGCGCGACCCCTACAAGTTCCCGGATTTCATCCACACCCAGAAGCGCCATCCCCAGACCAATCTGCGCTCCAACACGGCGATGTGGGACTTCTGGTCGCTGTCGCCGGAAAGCCTGCATCAGGTGACCATCCTGATGTCGGACCGCGGCCTGCCGGTCTCGCCGATGCACATGAACGGCTATGGCAGCCACACCTATGCGCTGATCAATGACAAGAATGAGCGGGTGTGGGTCAAGTTCCACTTCAAGACCCGGCAGGGCCATAAGCACTACACCAACGCGGAAGCCGCCGAGATCGTCGGCAAGAGCCGCGAATCCTTCCAGGAGGCGCTGTTCGGGGCGATCGAGAAGGGCGATTTTCCGAAATGGAAATTGCAGGTCCAGATCATGCCCGAGGAGGACGTCGACAAGCACTGGTACAACCCGTTCGACCTGACCAAGGTCTGGCCGCATGCGGACTATCCGCCGATCGACGTCGGCGTGTTGGAGCTCAACCGCAATCCGGAGAACTATTTCCAGGAGATCGAGCTTCTGGCGTTCTCGCCGTCGAACGTGGTCCCCGGCATCTCCTGGTCACCGGACAAGATGCTGCAGGCGCGCATCTTCTCCTATGCCGATGCCCACCGCTACCGGCTCGGCACCCACTATGAGCAGCTTCCGGTGAACCGTCCCCGCTGCCCGGTGCACCACTATCACAAGGACGGGCCGATGCGGTTCTTCGAGGGACTGACCGGCAATGTCGACGCCTTTTACGAGCCCAATTCCTTCAACGGCGCGGCCGAGGATCCCGCCTACAGGGAGCCGCCGCTGAAGCTGCCGGCCGATTTCGCCGACCGTTATAACCATCGCCAGGGCAATGACGACTACAAGCAGCCCGGCGACCTGTTCCGGCTGATGACACCGGAGCAGCAGGAGCGGTTGTTCCGGAACACGGCGGCAGCGATGGCCGGCGTGCCGGAGGAGATCGTCCGCCGCCAGATCGCCCATTGCGCCAAGGCCGACCCGGCCTATGGCGAGGGCGTCGCCGGGGCGCTCGGGCTTAAGGTCCTGGAGGCCGCCGAATAAGGCTCGAAGCCCTCGCTTAAGACTGCCGGTCGCGCGGCCCCCTCCGCGCGGCCGTTTTTTGCGGGGCTCATGGTTCGAGACGAACCCTGCGGGTCCTCCTCACCACCACGAGGATCAACGTTTCCAAAGACAAAACCTTTCCCTCATACCGAGGAGCGGCGCGCAAGAGGCGATGAGTGGTTCCCGGGGTCTTGCCTCCCCGGGTGTCGCCTTCGGTGATCCCGAGGACAGGCAAAAGAAGCCCCAAGCCAAGCTTCCCCCCTTGACGGGGGAGGGATGCAGGGTCGGCGAGTGCGAAGCACAAGCTTAGCCGAAGCTGGATGGGGGTGTGGCACCGCCCGATGGATTGCATGCTCAAGCGCGGTAATGACGAAATGGGGACGTGGCGGCAAAGCGGCGGCCGGGTGGAGGCCAACAAAAGGCCGGGCTCCGAAGAGCCCGGCCGAGGTCTTTCCGTTGCGCTTTTGGGGGAAAGCACAAACGCTCCGTTTGCCAGAGGGAAGGCAAACGGCTGAACTCCGAAGGCTTCAATTCAGGGAGGGAGGAATTTTAGCCTTCATTGGCTGTTTCCAGCATTTATTTATATGCATTCGGGCAATGGGGCGAACAACCGAGCAGGGCGCATATCAGTTATGCATAAAACGCATGGCAGTGCGCCGCAGCGGCCCTCCAGCAACGCTGAATATTTCCTTGATTTCAGCCTAGAACGACCAGGTTCTCGCCTTGGATATCAAGAAATCCCGAAACACCATCAGCCGCTTGGACTCACGCATTTCCTCCGGATAGACAAAATAAGAGTCGAACTCCGGCATGGCGGCGTCGGGCAGCACCTGCACGAGGGGAGAGTCTTCGCGGATCAGATAGTCGGGCAGGATGGCGAGCCCGATTCCCCGCTCGACGGCCCGGCGCAGCGCGTGGGTATTGTTGACCCACAGGGTCGGCGTGCGCGGGCTGCCCTCCGGCCGGCCGAGCTTTTCAAGCCAGTTGAGCTCCTCCAGATAGTTGGGCACCGGCATGCCGAAGGCCATGATGCGATGCTTGTCGAGATCGGCGATGGTGGTCGGCGTGCCGAAACGCTTCAGATAATCCGGCGAGGCGTAGATGTGGAAATGCACGGTGAACAGCTTGCGCTGGATGAGGTCGGGCTGGGTCGGCTTGCGCAACCAGACCGCCGCGTCGGCCTGGCGCATCGACAGGTCGAGCTGCTCGTCGTGCAGCATCAGCCGCAGATGGATGTCCGGATAGAGATCGACGAACTCCTTGACGCGCGGCGTCAGCCAGTTCGAGCCGAGGCCGACCGTGGTCGTTATCCGCAGCTCGCCGGAGGGTTTCTCGCGCGAATCGAGCAGCATGGTCTGGGCCGATTCGAGCTTGGAGACGACATCGTGGGCGGCGCGGTAGAGAAGCTCGCCCTGTTCGGTGAGGATCAGACCGCGGGCGTGGCGGTGGAACAGCGGCACCTTCAGCTCTTGCTCGAGCGCGCCGACTTGGCGGCTGACGGCCGACTGGCTGAGATTGAGTTCCTCGCCGGCTTTGGTGAAGCTGCCGGCGTCCGCGGCGGCGTGGAAGATTCGCACCCGGTCCCAGTCCATGAGCGGCTTGGCTCCCTGTGTTCGCCGTCGGCGCCGCCGCTATTCGGCGGCCTCGCTTTCGGCTTCGAGCGCGGCCAGATATTTCTCCGCCTCGAGCGCTGCCATGCAGCCCATTCCGGCGGCGGTGACGGCCTGGCGAAAGATGTCGTCGGTGACGTCGCCGGCGGCGAACACGCCGGGCACGCTGGTGGCCGTCGAGTCGGGCGCGGTGATCAGATAGCCGCTCGGCTTCATTTCGAGCTGCCCCTTGAAGAGCTCGGTCGCCGGCGCATGGCCGATGGCGATGAAGACGCCGTCGACGGCGACCTCCTCGGTGGCGCCGGTCTTGACGTTCCTCAGCCGCGCCCCGGTGACGCCGGCGGTCTCCCCGCCGCCGATCACCTCCTCGAGCACCGCGTCCCACTTCACCGTGATCTTGGGGTTTTTGAACAGCCGCTCCTGCATGATCTTCTCCGCCCGCAGGCCGTCGCGCCGGTGCGCCAGCGTCACCTTCTCGGCGAAATTTGTCAGGAACAGCGCCTCCTCGACCGCGGTGTTGCCGCCGCCGACGACGAGCACCTCCTTGCCGCGGTAAAAGAAGCCGTCGCAGGTGGCGCAGGCGGACACGCCGTGGCCCTTGTAGCGTTCCTCGGAATCTAGGCCGAGCCAGCGCGCCTGGGCGCCGGTGCAGATGATCAGCGCATCGCAGCTAAACTCCTGTCCCGAATCGCCGGTGAGCCGGAACGGGCGGCGCTTGAGGTCGACGGCGGCGACGTGGTCGGAGACGATGCGGGTGCCCACATGCTCGGCCTGGGCGCGCATCTGCTCCATCAGCCACGGCCCCTGGACCACCTCGGCAAAGCCCGGATAGTTCTCGACGTCGGTGGTGATGGTCATCTGGCCGCCGGGCTGGATGCCGGCGATCAGCAGCGGCTCGAGCATTGCGCGCGCCGCATAGATGGCGGCGGTGTAGCCGGCCGGCCCCGACCCGAGGATGATGAGTTTCTCGTGAATGGTCTGCGTGCTGCTCATGGCGGTCTTCGAGAATCATGCTCCGGTTGCAAATTCCGGACTGTTATGTAGCGCAGCGGGACGTACGGACAATGACTTTTCGAAAAGTGCCCCGGCGCGCCGCCGCGCGGATTTCCGGGGGGTGGCTTTCGCCGGCCGTTCGATGCAATACTCGGCCGATCGGGTGGCGGCGCTCCATCATCCCTGCAAGCGTGACGATGAACCGAGCGGTTTTCCGCCAAGGCCGGGCGCTGGGGTGTGGAGCACGGATGGCAACGCAAGCCGATATCGGCCGCGAATTCGTCAAGGCCCTCGACGCGGCCGAGCGGCACGAAAGGCCGTTTCGGCATTGGATTCTGAAGCATCTGTTTCCCGCCGACACGGCCGCGGCGCTGCGGGCGCTGCCGTTTGCCGCCCCGGACCTTGACGGCGTGTCGGGCACCAGGGAAGCCCACAATGCCACCCGCGTCTATTTCGACCCGGAGAACCAGGAGCGTTACGCCGTATGCCGCGATGTCGCCGCGGCGTTGCAGGACTGCGCGGTGGTCGCGGCGGTGGAGGCGGTCTTCGGCACCGACTTGAGGGGAACGTTCCTGCGCGTCGAATATGTCCAGGACGTCGACGGCTTCTGGCTTGAGCCGCATACCGACATCGGTGTCAAGCGCTACACCCTGCTCGCCTATCTGTCGGACGAGCCGAACCACACCGAGCTTGGAACGGATCTCTATGCCGACCCCGGCTCGTGGGCGGTGACGGTGCCTTTCGTGCCCAATACGGCGCTGGGCTTCGTGCCGTCGGATCGCACCTGGCACGGTTTCAGGAAGCGACCGATCGGGGGCGTCCGCAAGTCGATCATCGTTAATTACGTGACCAACGAGTGGCGCGCGCGCGAGCAGTTGTGCTTTCCCCACACGCCGGTCTTGGCCGCTGCGGCATAGAGCGTGTTCCGCAATAGCGGGCGCCGGTTATGCGAGTAGAACATGCTCAACCAGACAGATGGGACCGAAATCCGGTTCAGATGCGGTGGATTTCGGTCTAGTCGCCCGCTTCAACCAATTTGAAAGGATTTGATGATTCGCTTTGGTCGCGGTTCGAGCGACGGAGGCGAACATGGCTGGAAAGGACATTGCGGTAAAGAAATATGTGGTGCGGCTGAGCGCGGAGGAACGCGAGCA
>JAUYJB010000103.1 GCA_030688605.1 Hyphomicrobiales bacterium | reverse complement strand
GACCTTTGGGTTTGGTAGCAATAGGCATCGAGATATCATGCCAAATTTCCGCCCCTCTTCAAACTCCTCAACCCCAGTCCTGGCGCGGCTCTCAGCCACATATGCCATCAAAAATTGCCCATACTCTTATGCGATGATCCTCTTTTATCAGGTGGGCCCGTGTTTGAAAATGGGAGTTATCCACAGCCATTTTTGGTGAGCTAAAAGGGGTAACGCGATGCGGCTAAGCCGTGGCGAATAAGCGAGCCTGAAAGGCGAGCGTGCTCGACATCAGTCTTAAGCCGCGGGTTAGGCCGTTCGTGACACCCAAGACCTGTTAGCCTACCGGCTCAACGATTGGCCGAGGTCCCGACCCGCTCGCTATCTCGCCGGTTATTCGAAGGTTCATGGTCCCATGCGCGCCGTGATCATCCCACGACAGCACATGCTTATTCTGTTTTCCGTCTCTCTCAATCAATAAGCTTGCTGGCCGGTACAACGCCTGCATACCTGGCTCGGTCAACCTAGGTGTGCCGAAGGCGAGAAGCAGCGCGAGTCCTCCGATCCCGAACTTCGCTCCTGCAATTCGGCTCGGGTCCTCTGTAGCCATAACCGAGATTACCCTGACAAGTGTAAAGTACCAGCTAGCCACCCCAGGAGTTCCGAAAATGTGCAGCCCGGCGTCGGGGGGCCAGGAATTCCGCTGGAAAAGAATGTCGACCCACGTGTGCGGGACAGCGACCTTCCAAAGTGGCAGTAATCCGCAGAGAACTTTGAGTAACCAGAGCTCGAAGGAGCTACCGGAAGTTTGATACGTGCTATTCGACAGCCGATTCTCGGATGCCTCTTGAAAGCTCGCTTTCAGGTCAGAAAGAAATACTTTCGCGACAGAATCAAGCGGCGAGAGCTGTTCGTTATGACGCTTGCATAAAATTTTTGCCGCGAGCGAAGCAGTCCCGATTTGCGCCGTCTCACCGCCCGGTTGCCATGGAAAGCCCGTAACTTGAACAGCCGTCCCCGCGATCTCCAGAACCGACTCCGACACGTAGTGCTCCTTGGAGAGACCTCCTGCACAATCGCCGAGATGCACCGCATAACAAGTCACTCGTCCTCCTTGAACGACATCGAGCGGTCTAACGCTTGAATTAAGCCGCCGCCGGCCGGGAGCGGTTGCAAGTGAATCGGCCCAACCCCGGCGGACGGCTTGAATGAATTGTTAGGCCGCTGTTGCCTTCAAACTTGAAACTAAGTACTGCGACCTTTGTCGATAAACTGCAAACGTGGATTCACCAATTCGACCTGCATAGTGTCCGCTTTTGCAATCTCCCCCAAGACTCTAATTACCGAGTTCGGAGGAAGCACGCCAAGCTCCTTGTAGTCTGCCACTGGAACGCTACAAATCACCCACAGAAGCCCTTCTGCACTCCCGTTTGGACCCATCAACAGCGTAAGAGTTGCGTTCCCATCAGCGTCTACACGTGCGCATAGAGATAGGTGTCCCACTCTACATAAAAAATGGGGTCAGGCAAACCTTTTCGATCTTTTTCTAAAACAAGAAACCGGCAAAAAGGTTAGCCTGACACCTTCATCTTTCCAAAGGACTGATCCGGATCGCCTCCCAGGCTGGAATCAGAGCCGCCAGAAGGGCGACGGCAACGCCGCTGCCGAGAGCCAGAACCAAGTCCGTCAAGCCGAAAGATTCGGCGGCCAAATCCACCAGTGAAAATAAATTACCGACCGTTTCCCCCACCGCGACCAGCGCGGCCTGACCCAACGCCCAGCCGAGCACGCATCCCGCCAGCGCGCCGCTGAGCGCGAGCAGCAAGGCTTCGAGGATAATCAACCGCAACAGCTCGCCGCGGCGCATGCCGAGGCAGCGCAGCATGCCGATTTCGCGGCGGCGTTGAATGACGGAAACGGACAGGGTGTTGTAGATCAGGAAGAGGCCGACGAAGAGCGCGATCAGACTGACGAAAAAAAGACCGACGCGAAATGAGGTGAGCAATAGATCAATTTGCTCGCCACGCTTACGCGGCCTCTCCACCTCCGCCGCGCCCTTCAGCCGTTCCCTAACGAGTCGTCGAACCGTTTCGATCTCGGCGCCGTCCTCGACGGTCAAGTCGACAATGTCGAGCTTTCCCTCCTTGCCGATGGCCCGCTGCGCCACGGGCAAATCCATCAGCGCGAAGCTGCCGCCGAAAACTTTGGCCGCACCCTCCTCCTTGAGCAACGCCCGGACAGTGTACGGCTGCTTGCCCCGGCTGGTGAGCAAGGTTATGGTCGCGCCCAGCGGAACATTAAGCCGGCTCGCAAACGATTCGGTCACGGCGATGGAGTCCGGGCGGGCGATGAAATCGAGCGCTTGGTCCATGGCGAATTCAGCGCCGGCAAACTGATGTTCGCGAATGGCGAAATCGGTGAGCAGATCGACGCCGTAAACATACAAGCGCTCGCCCGCAACGCCGCTGACCGGCAGAAACGCTTCCACCGCCGCCGCAGCGTCGCGCACGCCGATCGTATCTCTGATGAGTGGGAACAGCGACTCCGCGATGCCGCTCTCACCGTTGGACACCTGCAGCACCGCCTTGCCGGCGATCTGATCGATGGTCGACTGAAAGGATGTTGTCATCGAGCGGTTGACCAGGGCGACGGCGATAATCACCGCCACCCCCATGGCGATTCCGCAAAACGTGAGCAGCGTGCGCACCCGGTGGCGCTGGACATGCCGCCAGGAGATCGTGCGCAGCAATCGTAGGACTGAGCAAACCGATTTAATCATAAACCTTGCGCCAGAGATAAGTTCAAAGTTCCATGTTCAATGCCTGCCCTGAGCTTGGCGAATGGGTTCAACGTATAAGAAATCTTATCGCTCCTTAAATACTTACCTAGGAAATGTTGAACAGAGCGACTCCAGGAAAATTTATCCCGCCAAGGCGCCAAGGCGCAAAGTGACACTCGGTGTCATTTCGACCGAAGGGAGAAATCTTTCTTAGATCCCTCGCATTCGCTCGGGATGACGGACCTCGGCCCGTCACTTTGCGTCTTTGCGGGAGACATGGTTTTTCCGATCTCTTCTTCGTTTCCGAATTTTAAATACTTTTGGTTAGAACTTTGAACCTTGAACGGCGGACTTCTCCGCCAAGCCCGGATTATCCGTGCCCCCTGGTAAAGCAACAACACAGGCCGAGGGGTAAAGCCTGGAGGGAGAAGGCACCCAGACGTGTATTTGCATTGAATTGTGTCGCGATTGGGCACTCGTTTATTTTCTTACCGCTGTTTGCCCCGAATGAGCAGTGATGCGGAATGTGAACAGATCGCGTCATGTTGGTGATAACTTTTGAGCCAATTATCTTTTATCAGGTGGGACCGTGTTTGAAAATGGGAGTTGTCCACAGCCATTTTTGGTGAGCAAAGGGGGAAACGCTCGGCATGAGCGGTCCGGTGCGCGAAGCGCACGAACTCGATGCCGTTGTTAGACCTCATCTCGTGTATCCAGCGCTGGCTCGACGTACGCAGACAGCTGCCACGCCTCGTCGTAGCGCATATGTTGGGAAATCTTCGGGATCTCGATATCTGCCACCTTCGCGACCTGCTCCAGGCACCGATATAGATGGCCACGCAGTATCTCTAGCGCCGCAAAGTACGACTGTTTAGTTTCCGGCGCGCGATAGAAGTCCGGGTGGTGTGGGATTGTGGAAGTCGCGCCGACCGACTCAGACCTCAGAGATTGTTCAAAGCTCAGAAATTGTCGAATCGCTTCATTTTGAAGCTCAAGTAATAGGTAGAGACCACCATCCGAGTGACCGGCCAACTCAACCTGTTTATCTACAAGCAAGCGCCGGATCTCTTGGAGAGACGACAAGGCTTGGTCAATACAGTTGTCGCAACACTCAAATGCATTCAGCACGCGACGATCGGCTAGCCGAATCACCACTTCTCGTGCAACTCCCCTCTCAACGTCGTCAGGGCTAACTGAGAACGACACAAACGGCAGATTTATCGAGACGCCCGTTACTCGGTGTTCGACCAGGCGGCGGCCCGTTTGGACAAGCTTCCCAATGTCGAAACGGAATGGCGGCGGGAGGTCTCTCATTTTCGACTCACATGAGGTCTAACGCCCAGCATCAGCGGCGGCGCGTAGCGCCGTCCGCTGCATGCTGTTGTTAGGCCTCCCGCCACCGAGCCAAACCATCTTGTTACTCCGAGTTCTCCGTCGACAACTCCGCCTGTCGCAAGACGAGCTGCGTTGCCCCTTCCGCCAGATCCGGCGGGTAGCCGTACTTGGCCAGCAGGCGCCGTACGTTGCGCCGCAGGCTCGCCCGCACTGACTCGCGTTGCGTCCAATCGAGCTTCGGCATCCGGCGCACCATCTCGGCCAGCTCCCGTGCCATGAGTCGCAGCGTGTCGCTCTGCATCGCTTCCCGGGCCGACTCATTCTCCGCCAACGCATCGTAGAACGCGGTCTCCTCGCTGCTCAGGCCGAGCTCCTCGCCGTGCTTCTGCGCATCCCGCAGGCTCTTTGCCAGATCGATCAGCCGCGTGATCATCTCGGCGGTTGAGATCGCCTTGTTCGTGTAGCGCAGCATGGCGTCCTCGAGCGCCTCGCGGAATTTCTTGCTCTGGACAATGTTCGTGCGCTCGGTGATGCGGATCTGGTCGTTCAGCAGCTTGCGTAGCGTTTCCAGGGCGAGGTTCTTCTGCTCCAGCGCCGCCACCCGGCCGAGGAACTCATCGCTCAGGATGTCGAGGCGGGCTTCCGCTAGGCCCGCGACGGCGAACAGGTCGATGACTTCGTCGGCATCGACCGCGCCGCCGATTACCTGGCGCACGGCGGCGTCAATGTCGCGCTGGCGGGCGTGGCCAGCTCCGCCGCCGCTGTCGTCAGCCAGTCGCTTGCGAATCATCGCCACCGCACGCTGGAAGAAGGCCAGATGCGGTGTGATGGCTTCGGTCTCCGGGCGCGGCACCGCCAGCGCGAAGGCCGCCGACAGTTCCTTGACCAGCGTGCGCAGGCGTTTCCAGCCGTCGTCGCTCTGCCCGAACACGTGATCGATCGCGCGCAGATACACCGGCAGCACGGCTTGCGGCTCTGCGTCGAGCGCCTGCTCGTAGTCGCAACCGTGAAAGAAGCCGCGTAGTTTCTCGAAGGCCGCCTGCATCGCGGGCACTGCGTCGTCCTGCACCTTCCTGACGGCCTCGCCCGTGCCACCGGCCTGGGTGTAGGTGGCGAGCGCATCGGCCAACTGGTCGGCCAGGCCGAGCAGGTCGACGATCAGTCCGCCGGGCTTGTCGCCGTAGACGCGGTTCACACGCGCGATGGCCTGCATCAGGTTGTGCCCGGCCAGCGGCTTGTCCAGATACATCGTGTGCGCCGGCGGGCAGTCGAAGCCGGTCAGCCACATGTCGCAGACGATCACCAGGCGCAGGTCGTCGTCGGGGGCCTTGAAGCGCTCGGCCAGGCGCTTTCGGGCGACTTTGGTGCGCACATGGTTCCTGAGCGGCTCGGGATCTTCGTTGGTGCCAGTCACGACCACCTTCATCGCGCCGAGTTCGTCATCCGCGTCGTGCCAGTCCGGGCGCAGCGTGCGGATCGCTTCGTAGAGCCGCGCGGCGATGTCGCGGCTCATGGTCACCACCATCGCCTTGCCTTCCATCGCGGCGCGGCGCTTCTCCCAGTGCTCGACGATGAACGCCGCCAGGCGTGCGATGCGCTCCTGGGCGCCGACGAGCGATTCCAGTGGAACGCGGATCCGGTCCTCCGCTGCCTCCCCGCTGCGGTCGGCGTTGACGACGTACTCGACCTCTTCCTCGGCGACCCGCGCGCCCTCCTCGTTCACCTTCAGTTTGATGATGCGGGATTCGTAGTAGAGCGGCTTGGTCGCCCCGTCCTCGACCGCTTGGCGGATGTCGTAGACGTCCGCGTACTCGCCGAAGACGTGGATCGTGTTCTTGTCGTCGCGCTCCAGCGGCGTGCCAGTGAAGCCGACGAAGGTCGCGTTGGGCAGCGCCTCGCGCATCCAGCGCGCCCCGCCGTCGACGAAACCGTACTGGCTGCGGTGCGCCTCGTCGGCCATGACGATCACGTTGGAGCGCTCCGAGACCACTCCGTGCGCCTCGGCGAACTTCTGGATCGTCGTGAACACCACCCCGCCCGCCGCACGGTCGAGCAGCGCCTTGAGATGCTCCCGGCTCGCGGCCTGGACCGGGTCCTGCCGCAGCAGCGCGCGCCCGGCGGCGAAGGTGTCGAAGAGCTGATCGTCCAGATCGTTGCGGTCGGTGATCATGACGACCGTCGGGTTGGTCATGCGCGGCTCGCGGATCAGCGCCCCGGCCAGCATCAACATGGTGAGCGACTTGCCCGAGCCCTGGGTGTGCCAGATCACGCCCCCGCGACCGTCGCCCGTGCCGGACGGCGGTTTGAGACGCGCAAGGACGCTGGCGCGCGCCTTGCGCAACGCGCGGAACTGGTGGTAGCCCGCGATCTTCTTGGCGATCTCGCCGCGCTCGTCCTCCTCGAAGGTGACGCAGGTCCGCAGGTAGTCGACCAGCGTCCGCGGTTCGAACAGCCCCCGGATCAGCGCCTCCAGGGTCGGCGCGCCGCCGCCCTCGCGATCGTCGATCGGGCGCCAAGGCATGAAGCGGCTGCGCGCGCTGGTGATCGCGCCGACGCGGGTCAGCATCCCGTCCGAGACCACCAGCGCCAGGTTCGGCACGAACAGGTCGGGCGCCGTCCTCATGTAACGGTCGAACTGATCGATGGCGACGCCGATGTCGGCTTGGGTATCGGTCGGGTCCTTGAGTTCGATCACCGCGATCGGCAGCCCGTTCAGGAATACGGTCAAGTCCGGGCGGATGCTCTTGCCCGAAGCCCCGGTTACGGTAAGCTGGCGCACGACCAGCAGATCGTTCGCGGCCGGATTGTCGAAATCGACCAGCCGGGCGCGGTCGCCGCGTGTCTCGCCGCTCTTTGCATCGCGGTACTCGACCTCGACGCCGTCAGTGAGCAGCGTGTGGACCCAGCGGTTGTTCTGGATCAGCGTCGGGTGCGGCGGGCGCGAGAGGATACGCACGACTTCTTCAATGCTGTCATGCGGCAGACTGGGATTGAGGCGATGTAGTGCGCCACCGAGGCGGCCGGTCAGCACAACCCGAGTCGCATCGCCACGCTCGCCCGCGTCATCGATCTCGATGCCCCGTCTGGTCACCGCACCGATGGCCCCGAAATAGACGGAGGCGACATCCTCGACGAGCTGCTCGGTCGGTGAGGACATCGTCATTCCGTCTCCTTCAGGTCATCATCCGGCGCGGCCTGATCGTCGCCGTTCTCGGTCCCGTCTCGTTCGGCGAGATGGTCGTTCAGCGCGGCCTTGTATGCCTCCCGGTCCGCATGGAACAGCACTCGACTGGGCAGCAGCTCCAGGTTGCCC
>JAUYJB010000102.1 GCA_030688605.1 Hyphomicrobiales bacterium | reverse complement strand
GCCGCGCCTGGCCACGGCGCAAAATCATCCCGGTCAAATGGTTCCCTATAACCATGAACCGCTCTAGGCCTTCGCGTCCCAGCCCGATGCAACAATCCCCTTGCCCGCAAGGGGGAGAAGTCGATCAGGCCGCCTCGGCCTTGCTCTCCGCCAGTACCTGTTCGGCAAGCTTTCCGGTCAGCTCGGAAAGATGGTCGAACTTGAAGGTGTAGGTGCCGACGCCAGCGGTGGCCGAGCGCAACTCGACGATCAGATCGTGCATCTCGGCCGCCGGCATATGCGCCTGCACGCTGTCCCAGCCGTTCCAGCCCGGGCGCGCGTCGAAGCCGAGGATCTGACCGCGCCGCTGCGAGATGATGCCATTGATCTTGGCGGTCGCCTCGGACGGCACGTTGATCTCCACCGCCAGGATCGGCTCGAGCAGCACCGGCGCGCATTGCGGCATGCCTTCGGACATGCCGATGCGACCGGCGGTGCGGAACGCCATGTCGGAGGAATCGACCGAGTGGTAGGAGCCGTCGATCAGCGTCACCGCGACGTCGACCACCGGAAAGCCGAGCGGACCGCGGTCCAGATAGTCGCGCACGCCGGCTTCCACCGAGGAGATGTATTGCTTCGGCACCACGCCGCCGGTGATCTTGTCCGAGAACACGAAGCCGCCGCCACGCGGCAACGGCTTGATTTCGATCACCACGTCGCCGAACTGGCCGTGGCCGCCGGACTGCTTCTTGTGCCGGCCGCGCTGGGTGATCGGCTTGCGGATGGTCTCCAGATAGCCGACCTTCGGCCGCCGCGAATCGACGGCAATGCCGTATTTGCCGGTCAGCCGCTCGAGCGCCACGCGCAGATGCATCTCGCCCTGCCCCCACACCACCATCTCGTGCGAGGTCTGGTTGTGCTCCAGCGCGATCGACGGGTCCTCCTCCATGATCTTGGCCAGCGCCCCCGTCAGCTTGACCTCGTCCTTGCGCTCGCGCGCGGCAAGCGCCATGCCGTAGACCGGCTCCGGCAGCTCGAGGGCCACGAGCTGCTTCGGCGTGCCCTTTTCGCTCGACAGAGTCTCGCCGGTGGCGATGCTTTCCAGCCGGCCGAGCGCCACCGTATCGCCGGCAGCTGCGTCGTTCTGCTTCTTCGGCTCCTGGCCCATCAGCGTGAAGACGCCGGCGACGCGCTCGTCATCGCCCTTGGCGCCGTAAAGCACGGCGCCGTCGGCGATCTTGCCGGAGAGCACCCGCACCAGCGACAGCTTGCCGCCATGGGCCGTGTGGAAAGTCTTCAGCACCTGGGCGCTGGCGCCGGCGCCCTCGACCGCGCCGAGGCGCTCAACCGTGGCCGCCACCCCCGGCGCCTCGTGGCGCAGCGCCTTCAGGAGCCGCAGGATGCCGTTGCCGTTTTCCGCCGAGCCGATGAGCACCGGCACAATGACGCCGTCGGCCAACTCCTTGCCCAAATCCTCGAATATCTTGTCGCGCGGCGGCTCGATGTCCTCCAGGAGCTGCTCCATCAGCTCGTCGTCATAATCGGCGAGTCTCTCCAGCATCGAATAGCGCGCCTCGTCGCGGCGGCCGTTGAGCTCGTCCGGTACGCCCACCACCTCGCTCGGCGCATGCTCGCGATAGACATAGGCGCGGTCGAGCGCCAGATCGATGAAGCCGGTGACGATATCGTTCTCCCAGATCGGGACCTGACGCAGCACCAGTGGCGTGGCGCTGGCCGGCTGCAGGATCGACAACACGTCGCGGACCCGCGCCTCGGCCTTGTCGATCTTGTTGAGGAACAGGAAGCGCGGGATGCCCATATCCTCGAGCTGCTTGAGGATCAGCTGCAGGGCAGGGATCTTCTTCTCGTCCGGCTCGCAGACCACGACCGCGGCATCGACGCCGGGCAGCACGGCGGTGGATTCGCCGAGGAATTCGATCGAGCCGGGACAATCGATGAAGGTGTAACGATCGCCGAGGAAGTCCGTCGTCGCCGCATTGACCTCGACACTCATGCCGTGGCCGCGCGCCTCCGGCGAGGCGTCGCCGACGGTGTTCTTCTCGGTCACCTTGCCCTGACGGCTGACGACGCCGGTGCGCGCCAGAATGGCCTCAAGCAGTGTCGTCTTTCCGCTGAGATAGGGGCCCACGAGCGCGATGCATCTCGGGCCCCGGCCTGGTCCCCCGCTGGAGTCACCCATCTTCACCTCCCGCATTCACCAACCGCCGCCGGCGACGCGAACGGATCCGTTGCGAGGAAGCGGGCGCCCCGGCGTGACCGGCATGGTCCCAAGCATCGCCCGCCGATGCAAGGGGAAACCGCGCCGCGTGGCCCGCGAGGAGCGCACCGGGGCGAAACGCCGCGGGGGGGGGACCCGACAGCAAGCCCCGGGTCCCGTCCCTGGCGGTTCAGAGCCTCGGGCGAGGGCCTATTGGACCCACAGCTCCATGCCGCCGACGCCGGCGGCGATGTTCAGCCCCTTCTGAGCCTGGACGCTGAAAGGCTGCAGGGCGATCGACTTCTCGAAGCCGCCGACCATGGCGTTGGCGCCGATGCCGACGCCGGCAGTCGCCTCCGCGGAAAGGCCCGCATAGCGGCCGGCCAGCGCGCCCGGGGGAATGTCGCGCGAGGGCGCCAGCACCGCCCAGACGATATCGGCCTGCTCGGTCCTGCCAATGTCGATGCCCCATTTGTTGATCTCGCCGGAATAGTTTTCCGTACTGCCATCGACATGCTTGAACACGCAATTCATCGACTTGCTGGAACCGAAAATGAAGCCGGTGCCGCCGGCAACGCTGCAGTTCAGCAGGCCGACCTCGACGCGCGAGGCGGCATTGGCGGCGCCGATGGCCGCGAGCGCGGCGAAAAGGCCGGCCGCCGTGGTGGCTATCATCCGTTTCATGCCCAATCCTCCTTTTGTGTTGCCGCGGCGCGGCCGCCATCGGTTTGCGCCGTTTGTGGCGCGCCTGCAGGCGCCGCGCCGTTGCGGCCCGTCAACCCCTAACGCCGGAACCGTTAAAGCGGTTCCGCCACGATAGATAGGAATCTCAAGACGCTAACGCAAATTGCCGCAGAAGCGCTGGATGCGCCGGCAGGCCTCTTCGAGCGCTTCCGTCGAGGTGGCGTAGGAGACGCGGAAGTGCGGCGACAGTCCGAACGCCGCGCCCTGCACGACGGCGACGCCTTCCTCCTCGAGCAGCGCGGTGACGAAATCCTCGTCGGTCTTAAGAACCGCGCCGGCGGCCGTCTTCCTGCCGATGGCGCCGGCGCAGGAGGGATAGACGTAAAAGGCGCCCTCCGGCGTCGGACAGTCGAGGCCGCTCGCCTGGTTCAGCATCGACACGACCAGGTCGCGACGTTGCTTGAACGTCGCGGCCCGCTCCGGAATGAAGCCCTGCGGGCCGTTCAGCGCCTCGACCGCCGCCCATTGCGAGATCGACGACGGGTTCGAGGTCGACTGCGACTGGATCGTCGCCATCGCCTTGATCAGCGGCTCCGGCCCGCCGGCATAGCCGATGCGCCAGCCGGTCATCGCATAGGCCTTGGAGACGCCGTTGACGGTGAGCGTGCGCTCGTAGAGCTTCGGCTCCACCTCGGCGACGGTAGCGAACTCGAAGCCGTCATAGGTCAGATGCTCGTACATGTCGTCGGTCATGACCCACACATGCTCATGATTTACCAACATGTCGGTCAGCGCCTTGAGCTCGTCGCGCGTATAGGCGGCGCCCGACGGGTTCGACGGCGAGTTGAGGATCAGCCACTTGGTCCGCGGCGCGATTGCCCGATCAAGCGCCTGCGGCGTCAGCTTGAAGCCGGTCTCGATGCCGGCCTCGACGGAAACCGGCGTGCCGCCGGCGAGCGCCACCATGTCCGGATAGCTGACCCAGTAGGGCGCCGGAATGATCACCTCGTCGCCCGGATCGAGGGTCGCCATCAGGGCGTTGTAGAGCACCTGCTTGCCGCCGGCGCCGACGCTGATCTGCGATGGCTTGTAGGCGAGGCCGTTCTCGCGCTTGAACTTGGCGCAGATCGCCTGCTTCAGCTCCGGGATGCCGTCGACGGCGGTGTATTTGGTATGCCCCGCCCTGATTGCCGCGATCGCCGCCTCCTTGACATTGTCGGGCGTGTCGAAGTCGGGCTCGCCGGCGCCGAGCCCGATCACGTCGCGCCCGGCCGCCTTCAGCTCGCGCGCCTTGTTGGTCACCGCGATCGTCGCCGACGGCTTGATCCTCTTGAGTGAACTGGAAAGAAGGACCATGGTTTGCCTCGTTCATTCGGACGCGCGGACCCTAGTTCCGCGAGCGTCCGCGCGCAAGGGCGGGAGGCCCCCATGAACCTTTACAAGAAGCTCTTGGCACGCGCCGAGGAGGGCCGCCCGGTGCGCGCCGGCCTGATCGGCGCCGGCAAGTTCGGTGCCATGTTTCTGTCCCAAGTGCCTTCGACACCGGGGCTTTCGGTCACCGCCATCGCCGATCTCGATCCCGAGCGTGCAAGGCAGGCCTGCGCCGCAGTCGGCTGGCCGGCGGAGTTGAGCCAAAAGGTCGCATTCACCGACAGCGGCGAAGCGCTGATCGCGCGAGGCGACGTCGACGTGGTCATCGAGTCGACCGGAGATCCGATCGCCGGCATCGACCATGCCCTTTCGGCCATCGCCGCGGTCAAGCACATCGTCATGGTCAATGTCGAGGCCGATTGCCTCGCAGGCCCGGCGCTCGCCGCCCGGGCGCGAATGGCCGGCAGCGTCTATTCGCTCGCCTATGGCGACCAGCCGGCGCTGGTCTGCGAGATGGTCGACTGGGCGCGGGCCTGCGGCTTTCACGTGGTCGCCGCCGGCAAGGGCACCAAATATCTGCCGCAATATCACGCCGTCACCCCGGACGAGGTGTGGGACCATTACGGCCTCAGCGCCGATGAGGCGCGGGCCGTCGGCATGAACCCGCAAATGTTCAATTCCTTCCTCGACGGCACCAAGTCGGCGATCGAGATGGCGGCGATCGCCAACGCAACCGGCCTCGCGCCGCCGGCCGACGGGCTCGGTTTCCCGCCCTGCGGCGCCGACGAGCTGGCGAGCGTGCTGCGTCCGCGCCAGCAAGGCGGGGTGCTGGAAGGCGACGGCATGGTCGAAGTCGTCTCCTCGCTCAAGCACGACGGCGCGCCAGTTGCGCACGACCTGCGCTGGGGCGTCTATTGCGTGTTTCGCGCGCCGAACGCCTATGCCGCCGCCTGCTTTCGCGAGTACGGGCTTCGCACCGACCCTTCCGGCCAGTTCGCCGCCATGTTCAAGCCCTACCATCTGATCGGCCTCGAGCTTGCGGTTTCGGTCCTCAACGCCGCCTTCAGAGGCGAGCCGACGGGGGCGCCCGACGGCTTTCGCGCCGACGTGGCGGCGGTCGCCAAGCGTGACCTGAAGGCCGGCGAGAGGCTCGACGGCGAGGGCGGCTATACGGTGTGGGGCAAGCTCCTGCCGGCGCGGCGCAGCCTCGACATCGGCGCCCTGCCGATCGGCTTTGCTCATGGCGTTAAGCTCAAGCGCGCGGTCAAGGCGGGCGAGATCGTGCGCCGGTCCGACGTCGCGCTCGAAGAGACGAGCCCCGCCTTCCGCGTGCGCCGCGAGGCCGAAGCCCTCGCCTAATCACGTGGAACGACGTGCAGCCGGCCGTTCAGGGCCTCGACGATGTCCTGCGGCCAGGCGAGGTCGCGGGCATCGACATCGCGCCCGTCCCAAAGGCGGATGTGCAGGCTTCCGGAGCCAAGCAGGCGGGAAAGCAGCGAGGCGCGCACGGAAACCGACTCGACCTCGGAGAGCGGGATCCGCTCGGCGGTCTGGTGCGGCCAGCCGCGGGCCACCAGAATGTGCTCCGCGGTGACCACGACGCCGGCCGAATAGAAGCGCAGAAAGGCGTGGCCGAGCAACAGCGGCGGGGCCGCCACCAGCACCAGAAACACCAGCCGCGCCAGCGCGCCGCCGCCGCGGCCCGTGACGTCGAGCCCCAGCCAGCCGGCGCCGTAGAGCGCGCCGACCAAGATCGCCGGCAGGAACAGGCTCCAATGGGCGCCCGCCTCGGCCAGCGGCTCCGTCGTCTCATAGTCGGGGAAAAGCTCGTCCTGTACCGTCTGATCGGTGCTCATGACGGCAAGCTTACGCCGCCCGGCGCGAAAGCCAAAGAAGCGATGAGGCGTTGGGGAAAACGGACGGGGCGGCGGCCACATGCAAAGGGCGGCGACAAGGCATCGCGTCGCCGCCCGCAGCGAGACGTCGCCAGGTTCAGTGAGCAGGCCCTATGGCCGACTCCAGCACGCCGCCAGCGAGATCGTGGGAGCAGCGCGCCAAATCATCGACAGAGAGGAATCCCACCGGCGCCTTGTCGCGGTTCAGCACCGTCAGGCGGCGGATGTGTTTGTCCTCCATGAGATGGGCGGCGTCGGCGCACTCCTGATCGTCGAAGCACCATGTGACGTCCTTCGACATGATGTCGGCCGCTTTGGTCTTCGCCAGGTCGCGACCGTCGGCCACGGCACGACAGCAGATATCGCGGTCGGTAATCATCCCGATCATCTGACCCTTCTCGCTCACCGGCAGGGAGCCGATGTTCAAGTCGCGCATCTTCCGGGCGCATTCCTGAATGGACTGCTCGGGCGAGACCGACTGCACCTTGGAAGTCATCACCTCTTTCACTAGCATCGTTGCCTCCTTTCGGAGTCCAACTCTGATTCGGGTTGCTTGATCGCCGATGCCCGCGGCCATGTGCAGGACTTACTTGAGACAGAATGCCGCCGCTCTTCACCGAGCGGCGTGGCCGAGCCGGGCATCCAGCGAATTACACATGAACCGAATGCGGAAGCCCTGCAATGACCCAGGTCAAGAATGCTGGCCGTCGACCATGGGGCGCGGACAGTCTTCTTGCCCCGGCAGACCGACGCCCTGCGCCCGAGCGGACTATGGCGGGGTGCGCCGCGGCGGCCGCGCACTGGCCTCGCACCGGACTTTCGTATAGAATCTGCGTTCAATGACTGGACGCCAACCATGAGGGGGGAAGAGTCATGAATTTGAGCGCACCCACACAGCCCGTGTTTATCGTTTCACTGGTGATTGCCGTGCTGGCGGTGATCGGGGTCTTCACGGCAATTCCGATCGTCACGCCATATGCGTTCTGGGTGGCGATCATCGCCTATATCGTGCTCGCCGCCGGCTGCCTGGCGAAGGGGCTGTAGCAGCAGGATCCGACAGGGCCGCATCGGAGCTTCCGGTGCGGCCGTAGGCAAGCATGGGCCTGCAAGAGGCATCGCCGGCCCATGCCGGGCGAACCATGAAAAACGGGGAGGCACCGCCTTCAATCGGCAAGTGCCTCCCCGCGTTTCTGGTCTTGTATCAGGCCGGCGCCGAGGTCCCAAGGGACCGGGGCCGCCTCCCGAGGGCGCTAATCAGGCCCGCTACGGAAGCTTGGTCGCCTCGATGTCCGCCTTGGTGCCAAGACCGAGCGAGCGCGGAAAGCCCACCAGGTGGAACCGCGTCGTGACATTGTCGTCATGGACGGCAAACCCTACCGTGTATGCCTTGCCCTCCTCGAGGATCTTGTCGTCTTCCGGATTTCCGGTGTTCAGCTTGCGGGTGAACACGACCGTCCAGACGCCGTCCTTCCACTCGCCCTCGACCTGATCGTTGTCGGCGGCCGAGCCCGTGGCGTCGGCGCGGCTCAGGAGCCGGCCGGGGAGCACGTCGTCCGCCTTCCAGCCCGCATTGGGATCGTAAGGAACCGCGTTTTCCTCGCGAATCATGGCAACGGGCTTGGACGGGTCGCCAATATCGGCGACGGTGAGCGACTTCACGCCGACCTTGCTTGCGTCGAACATGTATTTCGGGGTCATGGTCTTGCTATCGACGTTCCCGCTGAAGGGGTTCTTGCCGGCGTCGAACAGCCGGTATTCGAGCACGTAGCCGTCATCGGCCATGCCGACCGGGTTGCTGCGGGCCGCGCGCCATTGCATCAGGTCGAGGAAGCCGCCGGCCGCCTTGATCTGGGCGATCTCCTCGGCGGACTTGGTCTTCTCCCAGCTCGCCAGCTCGTCGGTGCGCGAGGACGGCAGGAACTTGCGCACGTCGGATTGCTTCAGCCCGGCGTCGCCGAGGACGGGATTTGGCTTAAGCTGCTCCTTTGTCGCCATATCGGGCATGTCGCGCATGCCGCGATGGCAGGTCAGCCAGCAGCCCTGCTCCTTGAATGTCGGCACCGAGCCGTCGTCGATCATGATGGCGAGCCGGTCTTCATAGAGCGGCGGCTGCTTTCCACTGGTCACTCTTTCCGCCGAGCGCGGTCCGCCGTAAAAGCTCCATTTCTCGCCGTCGAAGCGCATATAATCATGCATCTGTCCGGCGCGGTCCATGTTGGTCTTCCACTGGAAGCGCATATAGAGGTTGTCGGCGTCGTATGCGGCCTGGACGGCGAGATCCACCGTGCCGTTCTTGCCCGAGATCGGGTTTGGCTCAAGCTTGAACTTGCCGCCGCCGACGATGTTCGCGCCCATCTTCTCTTCCTGGTCCTTGTGGCAAGTCAGGCAGGCGCCGCCCGTCTTGACCAGGGCCGCGCCGGGATGCTCCCCGGAGCGCAACCACTGATAGCTGCTCTGTCCGGCGAAGAAGAGCTTGACGGTCTGCGTCGGAACGGCGCTCCAGTCGGCCGGAGGCGCGGCAACGGCCGAAGACGGCCCGGCGAACACGATCGCCGCCGCAGCGCCCAAGCCGAGTGAAGACGCCAATATCGCTCGCGTCAGATATTTTCCATTCATGCCAATCTCCAATCTTCTAATGGCGCTCGACGGGAGGGGGATAGCCGAATTGGGCGCCGCTCAGTCCCGGTCGGGCCAACCGCATCGCAGCTTGGGCGGAGGAATCTTTCTGATCCTTGATCTAGATCACGAGAATTGGACGCTTTGATGGTGCACCTTGTCGCAGGCAGAGGCCGCTCCGCTCCCTCCGCCCGGTATCGCCGAAGCGGCATGAACCGGTCAAACGAGTCTCCGAGGCCGGATGCGGCCGAGAATCCGCCGATCGAAGGGGTTCCGGCAACACTCCTATTGCGCGGCGCGCGAGGGAACCAGCGCCCGGCAGCGCAGCTCGAGGCCGACGATGAAGTGGCTGCCGAGCGCCTTGTTGAAATGGGTGCGCACGCCGTTGCCGACCTGACCCGGTGGGCAGCGCGACCAATCGGCAAGCTGGCCGCAATCGTCGAAGCCGTTGCCGAAACGCTCCTCCTTGCCGGTCTGCGGCGCCGAAATGCTGCCGTCCGGCTTGAGCTCGGTAATCTCGACCTCGAGCGCGGCCAGCCGCAGCCCTTTGCCCTTCGCCGGGAAGCACGCGCGCAGCGCCGTGATCACCCGCATGGTCGGCGCGAACGCCGCGTTGAGCTCGCCGACGCTCTTGACCGGGCTTTCGTCGCCCTCGGCGCCTTCGCACTGCTCGGACTTGTCGATGGCGACTCGGTCCAGGTTTTCCGGCGCCCGCTTTTGGACCTGCATGAAGCAGGACAGGATGCCGACCCGGCGCCAGCTGATCCGCTCCACCGCCAGGTCCTCGGCGAACGGCTCCAGCACCACCGCCTTGCCCTTGATCCCCGACAAGGCGGCATAGCTGGACGGGCCCGCGAAGGCCAAGGGTATGACCCGCCTGGTCTCCGTATCGCTGTCCATGGTGCTGCATGAAGCCGCGCTCATCAGCGCAAGCACCGCCAGCGCTCCGCCAAGCGCGGCGAGTTTGGGCTTATGCATGTCTGCTCTCTCCTCCCCGTTTGGTAACCGATCCGGTCGTCCGGGACCCTGTAACCGAACGGTGCCCCATTGTTGCCCCGACCGCGCAATCGTCCAATCCTGCACGCGCCGGTAGCGAAGAGCAAGTTATTGGTCGCGCTGCCCGGTCGTTACTCCGCGGCGGCGACCTTAGGCAGGGCCGCCAGCGCGGCGGCCAGCGATGCCTCGTCATAGTCGCGGTCTTCCAGAACGCCGGCAAAATAGTCGGCATAGGCCTGCATGTCGAAATGGCCGTGGCCGGAGAGGTTGAACAGGATCGTGCGGCTTTTTCCCGTCTTCTTGCAGGCCAGCGCCTCGTCCATGGCGACGCGCACCGCGTGGGTCGATTCCGGCGCCGGGATGATGCCCTCGGTGCGGGCGAAGGTGACGCCGGCCTCGAAGCACGGGATCTGGCGCACCGCCTTGGCCTCGATCAGGCCGAGCTGCAGCAGGTGGCTGACGATCGGCGACATGCCGTGATAGCGCAGGCCGCCGGCGTGGAAGCCAGGCGGGATGAAGGTCGAGCCCAGCGTGTGCATCTTCACCAGCGGGGTGAGATGCGCCGTGTCGCCGAAATCGTAAGCGTAGGTGCCCCGCGTCAGCGTCGGGCAGGCGGCGGGCTCGGCGGCGATGATCCGCGTGTCCAATTTCTCGCGGATCTTCTTGCCGACGAACGGCAGGCTGAGGCCGGAGAAGTTCGAGCCGCCGCCGGCGCAGCCGATGACGATGTCCGGCCAGTCACCGGCCATTTCCATCTGCTCCAGCGCCTCGATGCCGATCACCGTCTGGTGCAACAGCACGTGGTTGAGCACGCTGCCGAGCGAATATTTGGTGTCGTCGTTCTGCGCCGCCACCTCGACGGCTTCGGAAATGGCGATGCCAAGGCTGCCGGGGGAATCCGGGTGTTCGGCGAGGATGGCGCGGCCGGACGCGGTCTCCTCGCTCGGGCTCGGGATGCAGGTCGCGCCATAGGCCTCCATCAGGGCGCGGCGATAGGGCTTCTGCTCGTAGCTGACGCGGACCATGTAGACCTTGACCTCAAGGCCGAACAGGTGGCCCGCGAAGGCGAGCGAGGAGCCCCACTGGCCGGCGCCGGTCTCGGTCGAGAGCTTGGCGACGCCGGCCTCCTTGTTGTAGTAGGCCTGGGCCACGGCGGTGTTCGGCTTGTGGCTGCCGGTCGGGCTGACCCCCTCATATTTGAAGTAGATCTTGGCCGGCGTATCGAGGGCCTTTTCCAGTCTGCGGGCGCGGATCAGGGGAGACGGTCGCCACAGCTTCAAGACCTCGCGCACCGGGCCAGGGATTTCGATCTCGGGCTCGGCGGAGACCTCCTGCATGATCAGCTGCATGGGGAACAGTGGCGCCAGATCGTCGGGGCCGACGGGCTTTCCGGTGCCCGGGTGCAGCACCGGCGGCGGCGGCTCGGGCAGGTCCGCCATGATGTTGTACCAGGCCCGCGGAATGCGGTCTTCCGGCAACAGATATTTGACGGTGTCGTTCATCGCTATCCCCTCCCCGGCTTTCTCGACGCGTTCGGCCCGCGCGGGCCGCCGGCCATCTTAGCGCGGCTCTTGGACATTGCCATCGCGGCAGAATGACATCATGGCAGGCGCCGCGTCCGGGGGAGCGGGAAGATTACTCGGCCTGCTCGGTGCACACCGTCTGCTCGCCCTTGAAGTCGATCCAGCAATAGGCGACGGCGCCGGTGGCGAAATTGACGCGGATGACGCCGCCCTCCTTTTCCAGATTGTTGGCATACAGGCCGTAAGCCGCCTCGCCCTGCGCGCTGGCGCCGCTGCCCGACTCGTAGCAGACGGCCTCGCCGATCGTCTGCCCCTCGACACGCTGGTAGATGCAGCCGCGGATCTCCCCGGTCCGGTTGTTCAGAGCGTAGATGGCGTTGGACGCCTTCGACGGCGGCGCGATGAATTCGTAGGCGTTGTCCTGGGCGTGGGCGGCGGCGGAAAGAGCGAGCGCGGCGGCGCCTGCGGCGGCCATCAAGGCGAAACAGCGCGGCGTCGCCGCGGGGCGGAACGGATTGATGGGCATTGCGGTTCCCTCTTGATCGTGGACGCCACCGCGACCGCCGGCGACGATGCGGCGACAAGGATAAAATTTTACCACACAAGTGAACGGCGCGACGAAATGACCCGTCGGCGGCCCTGTCACTCGCGGCCGTCCGTCGCCACATCGGTAAGTGGGGGCCTGAGCAGTCAATCCGAGGAGGTTGAGAGGAGGTTGAAATGTCCCCTCCCGCTATGATGATCATTGCGGCGTTCATCGCCGGGCTGATGCTGCCGGCGAGCGCAGACGCGGCGAGCATGCGCGTCACGACAGGTCTCAATCTACGCACCGGCCCCGGCGCCAGCTACGCACGCATCACGGTCATTCCCGGCGGCGGCTGGGTCGATCTCATCGGCCGTTCGGGCAACTGGTGCGACGTCAGCTGGGCCGGCTATCGGGGCTGGGTCGCCTGCCGCTATCTGGCCGGCGGCTATTATTATCCCGACCGCAGCCCCCGCGTCTTTTTCGACTTCTTCCTGGGGCCGTGGATTTTCGATCATGACCGGGACCGGCACTATCGCCCGCATTACAGGGTGCCGCCGCGCCGGGATTATCGCCGCGACCGAGCGCCGGAGTTTCCTTGGCCTTTTCGCGGTCCCGGCGGTCACGACTATGACCGCTGAGGCCATGCGCTCGTTGCCCTGAGGCGCGCGCGGCCCCCTTTTAGAGCCGGCGTCTTGGCCCCATATTCTTGGGGGCGGGTCCGGTCGTCAACTCGAAGGAGACAGAAATGTCCGTTCGTCTGATGGTTGCCGTCGCCGCGCTGATCGCCGGGCTGATGCTGCCGGCGCGCGCGGAAGCGGAAAGCTTGCGTGTTACCGCAGGTCTCAATCTGCGCACCGGCCCGGGCGTCGGCTACGCACCGATTATGGTGATTCCCGGCGGCGGCTGGGTCGAGCTCATCGGCTATTCGGGCGGCTGGTGCGAGGTCGAATGGGCCGGCTATCGCGGCTGGGTCTTCTGCCGTTACCTCGCCGGCGTCGAACCGCCCGGCTACTATTATCCGGAGCCTGCTGCACCCGAGCTCTATTTCGACTTTTCCTTTGGCCGGTTCGCGTTCGACAACGAGCGGGAGCCGCGCCGCGCTCCCCGCAAGCCGCGGCGGCCCTCCGAGCATCGCTTCAACCATGACGGAGGACACGACCGGGGTTCCGACAAGGCTTCCGACTGGCAGCACCAATCTGGCGGTGGCGAGGAACGCTGGACGTCCGACGACGGACTCGGCGATTGGCACGAGCGCTGACCGCGGCAGGGGCGGCGCGGCCCCCTTCCCTCATCCGGCCCGCCGCGCCATATTCGCCCCATGCCCCCGCGCAAGAAACAGGCCGGCTTTTCCGAACGTCCGCAGGCGCCCTATGAGGGCGAGCCGTTCGACCTCGACGCGCTCCTGCCCGACATCTCGAAAAAGCCGCGCAAGCCCGATTTCCTGAAGAGCGGCAAGGCTTCCCGCGTTTCCGACGCCCCGGCCGACCTGCCGGCGGAAGGCTCGGCCCCCGCGCCGCTACGCGGCGAAGGGGCGGTTGCAACCATCGAATCGCTGAAGAACCTGCTCGAGGGCGGACGGCCGGAATTCGCCGGCAAGCCGTGGACGCCGCACCGCCCGCCCAGGCCGGAAAAGAGCGAGGGCGGCATCGCCTTCACCCTGACCGCCGACTATGAGCCGCGCGGCGACCAGCCGCAGGCAATCGAAGAACTGGTCGCCGGCGTCAAGGCACAGGAGCGCGACCAGGTGCTGCTCGGCGTCACCGGCTCCGGAAAAACCTTCACCATGGCCAAGGTGATCGCCGCGACCCAGCGCCCGGCCCTGGTGCTGGCGCCGAACAAGACGCTCGCTGCCCAGCTCTATGGCGAGTTCAAGGCCTTTTTCCCGGAAAACGCGGTCGAGTATTTCGTTTCCTATTACGACTATTACCAGCCCGAGGCCTATGTGCCCCGCACCGACACCTATATCGAGAAGGAATCCTCCATCAACGAACAGATCGACCGGATGCGCCACTCGGCCACCCGGGCGCTCTTGGAGCGCGACGACGTGATCATCGTCGCCTCGGTCTCCTGCATCTACGGCATCGGCTCGGTGGAGACCTATACGGCGATGACCTTCGCGCTGAAGAAGGCCGAGCGCATCGCCCAGCGCCAGCTCCTCGCCGACCTCGTCGCCCTGCACTACCGGCGCAACGATTCCGATTTCCAGCGCGGCACCTTCCGGGTGCGCGGCGACACGGTGGAGCTGTTTCCGGCGCATCTGGAGGACCGCGCCTGGCGCGTCTCGCTGTTCGGCGACGAGGTCGAGGCGATCGACGAGTTCGACCCGCTGACCGGCAAGAAGACCGACAGCCTCGACCGGATCAAGGTCTACGCCAACTCGCATTACGTCACCCCGCGCCCGACGCTGAACCAGGCCATCAAGGGCATCAAGGTGGAGCTGAGGGTGCGCCTCGACGAGCTCAACCGCGCGGGGCGGCTCCTGGAGGCGCAGCGGCTCGAGCAGCGCACAATCTTCGACCTGGAGATGATGCAGGCGACCGGCTCCTGCGCCGGCATCGAGAACTATTCCCGCTACCTCACCGGCCGGGCGCCCGGCGAGCCGCCGCCGACCCTGTTCGAATATCTGCCCGACGAGGCGCTGGTCTTCGTCGACGAGAGCCACGTCACCATCCCGCAGCTCGGCGGCATGTTCCGCGGCGACTTCCGCCGCAAGGCGACGCTCGCCGAATATGGCTTCAGGCTGCCGTCGTGCATGGACAACCGGCCCTTGCGCTTCGAGGAGTGGGACGCGATGCGGCCGCAGACCGTCTGCGTCTCGGCGACGCCCGGCGGCTGGGAGATGCAACAGACCGGCGGCGTTTTCACCGAGCAGGTGATCCGGCCGACCGGCCTCATCGACCCGCCCTGCGAGGTGCGGCCTGCCCGCTCCCAGGTCGACGACCTGCTCGCCGAGCTGCGCCAGGTGGCGGCGGCCGGCTACCGGGCGCTGGTCACCGTGCTCACGAAACGCATGGCCGAGGACCTCACCGAATATCTGCACGAGCAGGGCATCCGCGTGCGCTACATGCATTCCGACATCGAGACGCTGGAGCGCATCGAGATCATCCGCGACCTGCGGCTCGGCACCTTCGACGCGCTGGTCGGCATCAACCTGCTGCGCGAGGGCCTCGACATTCCCGAATGTGCGATGGTCGCCATTCTCGACGCCGACAAGGAGGGTTTTTTGCGCTCCGAGACCTCTCTCATCCAGACCATCGGCCGGGCGGCGCGCAATGTCGACGGACGCGTCATCCTCTATGCCGATACGGTCACCGGCTCCATGGAGCGCGCCATCGCGGAAACCGACCGCAGGCGCGAGAAGCAAAGAGCCTTCAACGAGGCGAACGGCATCACGCCGGAGAGCATCCGCAAGAACATCGGCGACATCATGGGCTCCGTCTACGAGCAGGACCATGTCACGGTCGGCGCCGGCTTCGCCGAGGACGGGGCGCTGGTCGGCCACAATCTCAAGGCCCACATCGCCGATCTGGAAAAACGCATGCGCGACGCCGCCGGCAATCTGGAGTTCGAGGAGGCCGCCCGCCTGCGCGACGAGATCCGCCGCCTGGAAGCGACCGAGCTCATGGTCGCCGACGACCCGCTGGCCAGGCAGGAATATCGCGACGACCGCGCCAATCCGAGCGCAGCGAGGCAAGCGCGCCAAGAAAGCGAAGATTCGGGCGCCGGCCGAAAGGCCGCCCCCACGGAGGGCGCGGGCGCAGCCCGCCTGCCCGTGAGCGAAAAGAAACCCCGCGCCGCATCGTCCCGCGGCGGCCGGCCGGGGACGAGGGCGTACAAGCAGAAGCGGTGAGGCAACCGCTAACCCCCCTTCGTCGTGCCCCGGGTGGGAACGACCAAGAGCTATGTCAGCTTCAAGAACCGCCTGTGGAAGTATGCGCAGGACTTTAACGGATAAAGCGTCGCCATCCGCCCGCGCGGCCAAGACGGCCGCTACGGCATCTTCTTCGGCGCCACGCGCATCTCGACCATTGACCTGAACATGTGAGCCAAGGACAACAATCAACGTGTCAGCGATGTCCCCGAACAGCTGTCAACCATGTCTCCGGACCGAACACTTCGCGGACAATGACGAAGGGAGGGCTGCTCCCCCCCCCTCACGAACATTCGCCTCGCGGTTGAACGCGCCCGCCCGAGTGACGAACGGTGCCTTATCCCTTCCCCTCGCCGCCCGCGTGGCCCATCATCGCGCCGAGCCATACGACACCAGGAGGCCCGCCATGCGGCCCATTCCCGTCGGCGCCAAGGGCAGGAGCGAGATCGTCGTTGGCCCGGAGCATCTTGCCTCCACCGTCAAGAGTGCCATCCTGCCGCCGGTGCTGGCGACGCCGATCATGATCTTGCTGATGGAGAACGCGGCGCTGGAAGCGGTGCGCCCCTATCTGGAGGCGAGCGAGAGCTGCGTCGGCACCCATGTCGACGTCGCCCACCTCGCCGCCACGCCGGAGGGCCGGCGCGTCATCGCCGAGGCGCGGGTGACCGGCATCGACGGCCGGCGCATCAGCTTCGCCGTCACCGCCCGCGACGAACGCGAGGAGATCGGCCGCGGCCGCCACGAGCGGGTGGTGATCGACATGGCGGCGTTTTCAGAGCGATTGAAGAAAAAATAGCTCCTTCCGCCGCAGGCAAGCGGGCCGGCCCCGGAAACCAGCCTACTGACAGTTGGCGTTGGCGCCCTCGACCGTCTGATTGACGCAGGCGCGGTGGCCATTGTCGTCGAAGGTCTCGCAGTTCGGCAGAAGGTCCGCCAGATTGCCGCGCCAGCAGCTGTCGGCGCAGCCGCTCGCCGTGCTCCGGACGCAATTGGCATACTTGCCCAGCGACTGCTGCACATAGGTGCGCAGCATCGCCGAGGAGCCGAGGCCAAAGCCGACATCGGCCGACAGCGCCCGCCCGCAAACGTCGCAGGCCTGCGCGTCGCCGCCGCCCTCCCGCCGCAGCACCGCCGAGGCGGTATAGGGCTCGCCCTGCCAGCTTCCGCTCCAGTACCAGCTCATCGTGTCGCCGGAAACCGAGACGGAGATGTCGCCGTCGATGCAGCCGCCTGCCTGGCCTTCCACGGCGCGGTTGGTGACGATGGTCTCGTGGTAGCTGCCCGGGCCGCCCGATAGCGAGCCGGAACAGGCGAGCGCGGGATAGTCGGTGCTCCCGCCGCCGCTGCCGTCGAGCTCCATGATCACGTCGTAGGTGCCGCTGCCCGGCTGGTCGACGATGCCGCGCCAGGTGCCGGCCTCCTGAGCCTGCGCCGCGCCGGGCGCGGCGAGCATCAGCGCGACGGCCCCGCCCAGCACGAAGCGCCCCGGTGCGGCAAATGAAAATAACGGATTACGGGATGGAAAATCACCGAACGGCAAGCGGCGCATGGCGGCCACTCCCTCTTCGTACACCGCCGGCCTAGCGGCCGGTCAAGGCCATCGGGGCCTTTTCGCGAGGAGGAACGCTAATCCCGCTTCCGAGCGGGCGTCAAGCGCCGGCCCTTCGCCGCGCCGCCGGTGAAGTGCCACGCGGCGCTCGAGATTCTCGCCAAGCACCCGAGGGGCGGCGCCTGGCGCGACGTTCGGCGGTGGCAGACGGGGCGTTAGCCTTGCCTCCGGTTCGAGCGTAATATCCGCCCGCTACCGAATCGCCGCCGGCGCAAGCAACAGGGAGGGCCTGTGATGGAATACGCGCTTTCGATCGAACTGCGATATCTGCTTTACACCGCATTGCTGCTGCTGGTGATGTGGATCCCCTACATCCTCGCCCAGATCGCCCAACTCGGGCTGGTCACCGCTCTCTCCTACCGGGACGAGGACAAGATGCCCGACTGGGCCAAGCGGCTCAAAGGCGCCCACTACAATCTGGTCGAGAATTTCGCACCCTTCGCCGCCATCGTCGTCGTCGGCGAGATCATCGGCCTGCACACGGCGACGACGGCGACCTGCGCGGCCGTCTTCTTCTGGGCGCGGCTCGTGCATCCCTTCGCGCAGGTTACCCGGGTGTGGGGCACGCGCACGCTGTTGTTCGCCATAGGTTGGGCGGCGACCCTCGTCTATGCGTGGCTGGTGCTGACCGCGGTGACGCAGCCGGCTGTCATGCAGGGCGCGCTGCTTCTACCGTCCGGCTAGCCCGGATTTCTCACCATGGACACGGTCTGCGTTGCTGTTTCGGCGTGGCAGATGCCAGGAGGACGGCGAAAAGCGTATCGGGTCATACGGTTGAGCCGTCCGACACCGCAGGTGCCCGCCGAAACGCAACCCGGAGGGCCGGCCGCAGGCGCCGACGCAGTGCGTCGAACGGCTCGACCGATGTCCCAGCATCGCCCATCGCCGTTCTCCTGCTCAGTCAACGCCTTCGAGCCGGCGCAGGCCATGTCCCTGGTGAGAATTCCGGGCTAGGGCCTGGTCATCGGGAACCATGCGACCGGCGAACGGTTAAGCTGCGGCGGTCTTAGGTGAAAGCGATTTTTTCTTGTCAAACGCGTAGCAAGAGGCCATATTTTTCGAAGCCGGTGCATCCTGCGGTAGGGTGCGCCCTTTGACTATTGGATCAAGAGAGCTCTCGCCTGAATTTGGCCTGACGTCCTTTCCCGATATCGAAGTTGCCGGGTCGAAGCGTGCGGCCCAGAACGACCGGCTGAACACACGCACCATCCAGGAAAGGATGTAAGTCATGCGCCATACTGGCACAGTCAAATTCTTCAACCACGCGCGCGGCTTCGGCTTCATCGCGCCCGACGGTGGCGATAAGGACGTGTTCGTCCATATCACCGCGCTCGAGCGTTCCGGCCTGCCGGCTCTCGACGACGGCCAGAAGGTCACCTTCGAGATCGAGGACGATCCGCGCGGTCGCGGCAAGCAGGCGACGAACATTCAGCTCGCCTGACGCAGCACGGTTGATCGACTGATGACGAACGCCGCCGGAGGCCTCCGGCGGCGTTTTCTTTTCTGCCCCCCTCTCCCGGCGTGCTCGCTATTGTCGCCGTGCGCCCAAATTGTTAGCTTGATGCCCGGAACCGACGTTCATACGGGGAATGTCGGTCAATACCGCTACCAAGTTCGCCGTTTATGCCCGATCGCGCCATTTCCCCCTAATTCGGCGACGGAAGGACTCGGCGCACACATGAAGGACGCCATGACCAGACCCATAGCCGTGGGCACGCTCGCATTCGGTGCTCTTCTCGCGGTCTATTTCGGTGTGCTGACCCTGCTGTCGGGTTGGAGTTTCACCGTCGTTCAATTCAAGGATTTCTGGTATTATTTGTTGCCTCTGGCCGCCGGATTCGGCGCCCAGCTCGGTCTCTACACCTATCTCAAGCAGTTGGCGCTCAACCACGAGCACTGCCGCAGCGTGGCCGCCGCGTCGGGCACGACTTCGTCGGCGGCAATGCTGGCCTGCTGCTCCCACTATCTCGCCAATATCCTGCCCATCATCGGAGTGGGGGGAGCCGTGACGCTGATCAGCCAGTATCAGGTCGAGATTTTCTGGGTCGGCCTGGCATTCAATGCCGCCGGCCTGGCCTATATCGGCCACAAGGTCTCCGTCGGCAGACGGCACTTCCTCGGGAGTCATGCATGAAAACGTCGAAGTCACTGTTCGTCATCGGCGCCATGGCTTTCTGGTTCGCGTCCGTTTCCTTCACGCAAGCGGCTGGCGCTGCCGAGCTTGAAGCTCGTACGAGCGAGGCTGCGGGCGTGCGTGTTGAAGTGACGCCAAAACCCGCCGATTCAAGCGCGACCGTTTGGGAGTTCGAGGTGGTCATGGACACCCATACCAAGCCCTTGGATACCGACCTCGCCCAGGCGGCCGTCCTGACCGACGATGGCGGGGCTCGCTACGAACCGGTTTCCTGGCAAGGCGACCCGCCCGGCGGTCACCACCGCAAGGGAACTCTGCAGTTTCCCCTACCGGCGGGAAAGCCGAAAGCCGTCGAATTGACACTCAAGGATATCGGTGGGGTCAACGAAAGAGTCTTCCGATGGGAGCTCGACTAGAGCGGTTCATGGTTATAGGGAATCAATTTGATGGGCCAAATCGGTTCATCCGGGCAGGCGTGGGCCGCGACGCGCGATGCGGGATATCGGGCGAGCGCCGCAACGAACCCGGTGGGCCGATTTGGCCCACCGAAGGCTAAGGTTCTTTTGCGCCGTGGCGGTGTTGCGGCTGTTGGCCGATGCACCGCATCGCCCGGCGAGCCGCGCCTGGCCACGGCGC
>JAUYJB010000101.1 GCA_030688605.1 Hyphomicrobiales bacterium | reverse complement strand
AAGGTGGCCAGATCGCGGGAGAAGAGGTTGGGGCCCTCATATTTCAAGACATCTCCCAGGTACTTCGGTTGAGTTTTGACGGTCATTTAGTTGACTCCTTTCGCCGCCAGGCGTTCGACGGCTTTAATCACAGGATTGTTTTCAAGCGAGGGTTTTGTGCCGATGCCCGTGTCGGGCATCACGTGAGAGCGGATCTCGGCTCCGTTCTCCGCAACCTGGGCTTCCATCAGGGACTGGCGAGCCTCGTCGGGAGTTGCTTTGCGGGCGAGCAAAGCCGCAGCCTTAGCGGGCATACCGGCCAGCGTGCAGAGTTCAACGATCTCCCTGGCCTCGGCGTAGCCGAGCTTGCGGGCTTCGGCTTTGAGGGCTTCGAGATCCGATGGAACTTCAGGCGCTTTTTGCTCAATGACTTGTTCAGCCATTGGTTGTTCTCCTTTCAGTTGAGTATTGGCAGCCAGAGCTGCCCGGTTGGTGTTGCGATTAGCAATTACGGTGCGCAGATCTACCAGCGCATCCTGTCGCGTGCCCATGCGGTCAGCCAGTTTGAGATTCACGGCATCGCTACCGAAATAAAGCGCAGCCTCGGTATCTCGGATGAAAGATTCCGGCGTTCCTCGGTTCCGGGCGACGGAACTCACAAGCAACTGGTAGGTCCGCGCGACTTCCGCTTCGAGGACAGCGCGGGCTTCTTCGCTCAGAGGCGCGTGGGGTTGAAGGTCGGCCTTATGAGATCCGGCGTAGATGATCGTGTACTTGTAGCCCATCTTCTCGTCATTGCCGCTCACATCGAGATGGCTAACGATCACGCCGATGCTGCCCACGCCGGAGGTTCGGCTGACGTAGACGCGCTCCGCTCCCGAGGCGAGTAAATATGCGGCGCTGAAGGCATCGTTGTTGGCCACGGCGAACAGCGGCTTGGCCACTCGCGCAGCGAAAATGGTGTCGGCAGCGTCGAATGCTCCGGCCAGTTCCCCGCCTGGCGAATCGACGTCGAGCAGAATGGCCTTGATTGCGGGATCGGTTGCGGCGTCTTCGATCTCGGCCTGAATGTCGGTGTACGAGCGGAGACCGGAGAGTGCATCAATCCCGTAAGACTTGTGAACCAGCGTTCCTTCGACAGGAACAATGGCAATGCCGTCCGGGGTCACTTCGTAGGACTTACGCTGGCCACGGTCCGAAGCTGTGACCACAGCGGCGGTCGGTGAGGCATCAAGTCCCAGCCGGGGAGCTAGCACGCCTAGAATAACCTCGAGCTTCTGCGGGGCGATCAGAAGAGGCGTATCAAAGATCCGCGTTGCCAGATGCGGTAGAGGCTGCATTCGTTTCCTTTCTTGGGTCGGTGTCGTATTCCAGGCCGAGTGAATCGGCCCGCTTGTTGTCCGCGGCGATCTCCCGGTCGATGACTTCAGCGTCGTAACCCTGTTCGGAAACCACTTCAGCGCGGCTCTTGAAGCCAGCACGCACCGCCATAATCTGCGCCTTGGTGTCCTTGAGTGGATCGACCCAAGCAAAGCCCGGCGAAATCCACTTCACGTCGAAGTAGACTGCGGTATCTGCTGTTGCGCGCAACGCGCCCGCCAGTAGCGCTGCCTCAATCCACCGCTGCCAGATCGGGCGGCACATCTGAAAGACGATCACTTGGTGTTGGAACTGCTCGCATCGCCTCCGGAACTCCAGCAGGCCGGCCCGGATTGAGGAGTAGTTCACGCCGGTCAGGTCGCCGGTGAGTTGCTCGTAGGTGATCCCCATGCCGGCTGCGATGCTGCGGAGCTGCACCCGCATGAAAGTTTCATAAGTTGCTCCTACATCGGCGGGCGTGGAAAACTTCACATCTTCGCCAGGCAGCAGCACTTGGAGCGTGCCTGGCTCAAGCCCTGCCAGAGATGTTCCACTTGAGTCGGGAGTTTGTTCGCCGAGGAGCCGGTCCTCGGGGGAATTCTTCGTGACAAAGCCGGCGAACATCGCCGCCGTCTTCTTCCGGACCAGTTCTGCGTCGTCGTACTGATCGAGTTCGTAGAGCTTGATAAGGACTTGTGTTAGCCAGGGCTGGCCACGAAGTTGTCCTGGCCGGATCGGACGAAACAAATGCAGGACTGAATCCGCTGCTACCCGGACGAGTTCCGTCGAAGCCATCGGGTTGCTCGTGTCACCTGGATGCTGCCGATACAGGTGATAGGCGACTCGCTTTCCGATGCCGTTGAACTCGATTCCAGCCCGAATGTAGTTGCCATTCTCAAGCTTCCGCGTTTCGTTCGTCGGCAGGTGCTCTGCCTCGAGCAGTTGTAGCTGCAAGGGTACGGACAGCCCGTCTTTCGGCAGCCGCGGCCGCAATCGAATGAAGCACTCGCCCGCCTCCATTACCGAACGGCAGGCGATTGCCTGCAGCCCGTAAAAGTCGGTAAGCCCCGCGGCATCCGCCTCGTCGGTCCACCGCAACCACAGCGTCTGGATCTGCTCCTTGACCTCTGCATCCGGGTGCTGTGATTGCGGCTTAATCCCCGTGCCGATGCAGTTCCCAATAAACGCGTCGAGCGCATTAGTCGCCCAGGGATTGCGGCGTACCATGTCGCGCGAGCGCGACCGCAAAGTGTCTGCACTGCGGAAGACCAGCGTGTTGATGTCGCTAGTTGCCGGCGTCCAACCTGTGGTGCGGCGCGTTGCGGCCGCCGCCTCGTAATCCGACGCCGCTTTCAGCCGCCGAAATGCGGAGGCCTGCAACTGTCTCCAGAAGCCCACGGTTTCAGAAGCCTTTCTCCGTCGAGACCCGAATCTGGCGGGTGATCGGTGCACCGCTTGTCTTTGCCAATTCCGCTTCCGCGGCGGCAATAGCCGCCTTTAATTCCTCCACAGTTCGGTACTCCACCTCGCGGTCCCCGAAACGGACACGGCGCACACCGTTGGCGAGGGCGTCACGGAGCGCCTGTAATTGTTCGGGTGTGTAGGGCATTCGCTAATCCTTCGGGTCCGCAAAAAATCGGAAGAATTCGCTTGCTATCGGTTTTGAGTGAAGCGATCTATAGACCCGCGCTGAAGCGCAGGGAGGTGACCGATGACCAAAGACGAACTGATTGCCTGGGCGAAAGCACACGGATGGGCCGAAGATCGCTACGGTCATTTCCAACGGACAACCTGCATGCCGGAAGGTTGTCCAAGGGAAGTGCGGACCTATCGCCTGAAACTCAGCAACATTGCCGTCCGCTACGAGGTCAAGTCCAGCGCGGGCTGGGTGCGCCTTCGAAGCGGGTACTACAAAAACCTCACCACCGCCGCCGACGGGAAACTCGCCGGCATGACTCACTAAAAAAAGGAGACGAAACAATGCGAACTTTCACCATCGATAGCGAGAACAACATCACGGCCTTTGCCTCCATG